>JBJHCB010000033.1:0-13310 GCA_050485805.1 Gemmatimonadota bacterium
GGTCATGACCACCAGGGTGGCCAGGGAGGCGATGGCCCTCGGTTCGTGCCACCGGCCGAAGTCGGCCCACTGGTCCGCGCCCAGCACCAGGAAGAGCCGGGAGCCGGGGTGCGACTCGGCGAGGGCGCGGAGGGTGTCCACGGTGAAGGAGGGCCCTTCCCTCCGGAGCTCGAGGTCCGATACCTCGAATCGCTCGTCCCCCTCCACCGCCGCCCGGACCATGCGGGCCCGGAGTGAGGCCGGGGCCACGCCCTCATCCGCCTTGTGGGGCGGGACGTGGGAGGGGATCAGGAGCGTGCGGTGGAGCCCCAGGGACTCGTGGACCGCCTGGGCGGCCACCAGGTGACCCACGTGGACCGGGTCGAAGGTTCCCCCCAGGATCCCGATGCGTTCGCCCGTCCCCAGGTCAGCGGACATCCCCGTCGCCGTCGGCCCGTTCCTCCCGGACCTCCCGGGCGGCCTCCGAGTCCGGGTAGAGGAAGAGGAGCCGATCCCTGGACTGTCGGGCCTCCTCCTCCCAGCCGATGGCCTCGTAGGATCGGAAGAGGGCCAAGAGGGAACGGGGAGCCCAGGTGGTCTCCGGGAAGAAGTCCACCACGTCCTGGAAGATGAGGATGGCGGAGTCGTGGAAGTTCCGACGCTGGTAGAACCGCCCTTCCTGGTACCAGCGCTCCCCCAGGCGCTCCACCATGGTGACCCGGATGGAGTCCGCCTCCTGCGCCACGTTCATCCCCTGGAACTCGCTGGCGGTGGCCCGACAGGCCTCCCGTGCCCTCTGGGTGTACTCCTGGTCGCGCTGGGGATGGGGGGCCAGCTCGGCGTAGGCCCTGCAGACCCCCAGGGAGGCCTCGGGAGCGAGTCCGTGGCTGGGGTAGCGCTGGAGGAACCGGTCGAACTCCGCCGCGGCGGAGATGAACTCCCCCTTCCGGAAGTGGGCCCGGGCCAGGTACATCCGGGCTTCCGCCCCCCGGGCATGTCCCGGAAAGGAGGCCACCAGCCGCTCGAAGGCCAGGATCGCCTCGTCCCAGTCCCGATCCTCGAACTGCTCCAGCCCGTACTCGAAGAGCTGGTCCCCGTCCATCCCCATCCAGGGAGGCGTGGACGCACACGCCGCGAGGAGGACGGCCAGCACGAACGTCCATCCCGCGGTTCGAAGCCGGGCCGGGCCGCTCACGACCTGGCCGGACTCTCCTTTCCATGCACGTCCCATCCAGACTCCTCAACCTCGCCGGGTCCCGGGGACCCGGACAGTTCATGGCCGTCGACAGCCCTCAACGGTGGTGAAATGGTCGGCCCTGCGCAACCGCTCGGGCGCTCCCGGGGGCCGCGTCACGGCCTCGTCGCGAAACGCCCGTCTCCCGGGTCGACCCCACCCGGGGATCAGCCCTGGTAGAAGCCCCGGATCTCCTCCACGACCAGGGCGACCCGGTCCTCTCCCAACTCGGGGAAGATGGGGAGGGAGAGGACCTGGCGGCACGCCCGCTCCGCCTCGGGAAGCTGGCCTTCCCTCCCGCCCAGCTCCCCGAAGCAGGGCTGCAGGTGCAGGGGCACGGGATAGTAGATCCCGGTGCCCACGCCCCGGGCCTGGAGGTGTTCCCGGAGCTCGTCCCGCCGGTCCACCCGCAGGGTGTACTGGTTGTAGACGTGGTGGTTTCCCTCCATGGCGTCCGGAAGGATGACCCCGTCCACCTCCGCCAATCCCCCGTGGTAGAGGCAGGCGTTCTTCCGCCTGGCCTCCTCCCACCGCCCCAGATGGCGGAGCTTCACCCGGAGCACCGCCGCCTGGAGCGCATCCAGGCGGGAGTTCGTCCCCACCAGCTCGTGGTGGTACATCTGCCGACCCCCGTGGACCCGGAGCTTGGCCACCCGCTCCGCCAGCTCCGGATCATGGCTGGAGACCAGCCCGCCGTCGCCGAACCCGCCGAGATTCTTCGTGGGGAAGAAGGAGAAGGCTCCCGCGTCCCCCGCCGCCCCGGCCATGAGCCAGCCCTCCCGGGCCCCGTCCCCCTCCCCCCGCTGGCGGGCTCCGATGGCCTGGGCCGCGTCCTCGAGGAGGAACGCCTCCCGCTCCCGGACCAGGGCCCGAAGCTCCGCCATGGGCGCCATCTGGCCGAAGAGGTGGACGGGGATCACCGCCCGGGTCCGATCCGACCACACGGCCTCCACGGATTCCCGGGTCACGTTGAAGGTCCGGGGGTCGATGTCGCAGAAGACGGGGCGGAACCCGGCGTTCCAGGCCGCTCCGGCCGTGGCGAAGAAGGTGAAGGCCGGCAGGATCACCTCGTCCCCGGGACGGGGATCCAGGGCCCGGAGGGGGAGGAGAAGGGCATCGGTGCCACTGGCACACCCCACCGCGTGGGGAACCCCGAGGAAGGCGGCCATCTCCTCCTCGAAGGCCGTGACCTCGGGTCCCAGCACGAACACCTGGGACTCCACCACCCCGCGGATGGCGCGATCCAGCTCCTCCCGGAGGGCATGGAACTGCGGCTTCAGGTCGAGAAGGGGGACGCGCATGGGGAGGCGGGCAACCGGGTCAGCAGGGGCCTGCCCCGCCGCGGCGGAAGCGGATCTCGTCGATGCGGTCCCTCGACCTCTGGACCAGGAGACTGCCTCCGCCCAGCTCCTCGCGGAGGACCTGCTCGAACGCCTGAACCGCCGGGGTGCACTGCCCCTGGGAGGCCAGGATCTCCGCCGTCTCGAACCAGGCCTGGGCCAGGCGGTTCCGGGGTTCTCCCAGGTCGATGGTGGCCCGGTAGAAGGTGAGGGCGTCCTCCCGGAACCCCCGCTCCTGGGCCTCCCGGGCCATCTCGAAGGAGCAGTTCCCCACGTGCCAGTCCACCTCGGAGCGGCGGACGGGCTCCACCTCGTCCCTCACCTGGTCGAAGAAGACGAGGGCCCGCTCGCAATCGCCCAGCTCCTCGTGGGCCAGGGCCATCTCGAAGACGATCTCCGCGGCATTCCCCTCCTCGGCCAGCGCCTTCTGGAAATAGGGGAGGGCCTCGCCGTACTGCCCGTTGCCGGCGAAATGACGGGCCAGGGGGAGGGCCAGTCCCGCCAGACTCACGCCGGGCTGGAGCCGCAGGGCCGCATCCATGGAGGCGGCGGCGGCGATGCCGTCCCGGCGCTCCACGGCCCTGCGGGCCACCCGGAGGAGGTCGGAGGCGGCGAGATCCGCCACGTCCGGATCCCGGAGGATGGCCTCCCGATAGTGGTCCCGCGCCTCGTCGATCCGCCCCACCCGGGCGTAGGCGTGGGCCGCCCGGACCAGGGTGGTCACGTCCCGGTCGCCCTGGCGGAGGGCCAGGCGGTATTCCGCCAGCGCCTCGGGGAAGTCCCCACGGGCAAAGGCCTCGTCCCCCCGCAGGAGGGCGCCCTCCCGATCCCCTGCGGCCGTGCAGCCGACCACGGCGCCGGCCAGGAGGAGGAGGGCGGCGAGGAGAAGGCGGGTCGGTCGTGGTGGCATGCCGGGTTGCGTGGAGGATCGAGGGGCCGGAGGCCGGAAGTGGGCCCCGGAGGGGCGGGGCGCGCCGGAATCTGCTGGAAGAATGTAACCCCCAGGGGCGCGGGGGATCCCCGGCGGGGTCCGGCGGTTCCCCTGCTTTCCCGGCTTGGCGATCTTTCCTGCTTCCCCCCGATCATCCAGCCCCACCCCGCGAGCCCACGCCCATGCCTGCCCCCACCCCCATGGAACCCCGTCGCGGCCACCTGGACCCCGAGGACTGGGACGCCTTCCGGGACGCCTGCCACCAGGCGGTGGACGAGATGGTGGACCGGTTCCGGCGCACGGGGTCGGGCCCCGTCTGGCAGGAGATCCCCCGGGAGGTGGAGCGGGCCTTCCGAACCGGGCTTCCCGACGAGGGGCGGCCCCTCCACGAGGTCCTGGCCCAGGTGCGGGACCACCTCCTCCCCTACACCCTGGGGAACACCCACCCCCGCTTCTTCGGGTGGGTGAACGGGGCCGGCACCCCGGTTGGGGCGCTGGGAGAGTTCCTGGCGGGAGCCATGAACGCCAACCTGGGAGGCCGTCACCACGCCCCCATCCTGGTGGAGGAACAGGTGGTCTCCTGGGTCCGGGAGCTCTTCGGGTTCCCGGAAGGGGCCTCCGGGACCCTCCTGAGCGGCACCTCCATGGCCACGGTGACGGCCCTCTCCGTGGCCCGCCACTGGATCACCGGCCGGAACGACCGGGACGAGGGGATCCGGGGTGGGCCCGAGCTCGTGGGCTACGCCTCCCGGGAGAGCCATCACTCCGTGGGGGACGCCTTCAGCCTCCTGGGATTGGGACGGGACGCCCTGCGGGGGGTGGCCCTGGGGAGCGATGGAGCCATGGACCCCGCGGCGCTGGAGCGGCTGGTCCGGACCGATCTGGAGGCCGGCCGCCGTCCCTTCGTGGTGGTGGCCACCGCGGGGTCCGTGACCTGCGGCGCCATGGACGACCTCCTGGCCCTCCGGGAGATCTGCCACCGGTACGGCCTCTGGCTCCACGTGGACGGGGCCTTCGGTGCGGCGGCCATCCTGGCTCCCCAGGTGGCCCCCCGCCTGGCCGGGATCGGGACCGTGGACTCCCTGGCCATGGACTTCCACAAGTGGTTCCACGTCCCCTACGACGCCGGCTGCGTCCTGGTGCGGGACGGTGGACTCCACCGGTCGGCCTTCGGGGGACGGCCCGACTACCTGACCTCCCTCCCCGCCGGTCCGGCGTCGGGGGAGGCCTGGCCCATGGACCTGGGACCCGAGATGAGCCGGGGATTCCGGGCCTTCCGGGTCTGGTTCTCCCTCCAGACGCTGGGGAGTCGGGCGGTGGGCGAGGCCATCGCCCGGAACTGCGCCCAGGCCCGGGCCCTGGCGGAGCGGGTGGACCGGGAGCCGGCGCTGGAGCGACTGGCTCCCGCGGACCTCAACATCGTCTGCTTCCGGTACGCACCCCCGGAGCTGGACGAGGCGGAGCGCAACGAGGTGAACCGACAGATCCTCATGGACCTGCACCTCCGAGGCGAAGCCGTCCCCTCCCCCATCCGACGGGGAGGGCTCGTGGGGATCCGGGTCTGCCTGTGCAACCACCGCACCACCTCCCAGGACCTGGAGGCGCTGGTGGACCGCATCCTGGAGCGGGGCCGCATGCTCCTCCCGGTGGGGTGAGGCGGCCCCGCGCCCTCCTCAGCCCCGGGCGGCCCCCTCCGCCACGCCGTCCGTGGCCGGGGTCGATCCCTCGGCCCCCACCAGGCCCCCTTCCCCTCCGCCGGACTCCGCCGGAGCGGGCTTGTGGACCCCAACCGGAAGGCGGCCCACGGAGTGGTAGCGGAACCCGGCCAGCGCCATGCGGGCCGGGTCGTAGAGGTTCCGACCATCCACCACCAGGTTCCCTCCCAGGAGCTGGAGCATCCGCCGGAAGTCGGGATGGCGGTAGGGATGCCACTCGGTGTGGATGATGAGGGCATCCGCCCCGTCCAGGGCCTCGTAGTTCGTCCCGACGTAGGCGATGGACTCTCCCAGGTAGTGGGCCCGGGCCTCCTCCATGGCCGCGGGGTCGTGGGCCACGACGGTCCCCCCGCGCTCCAGGATCCCCCGGATGGTCACCAGGCTCGGGGCCTCGCGCATGTCGTCGGTGTTGGGCTTGAAGGACAGGCCCCACACCGCAAACCTCCTCCCTTCCAGGTCCGGCCCCAGCTCGTCCAGGAGGGTGTCCAGGACGAAGCGCTTGGCGCCCTCGTTCACCGACTCCACCGCCGACAGGATCCCGGCGTCCAGCTCCAGATCCACCATGGTCTGGATGAGGGCCTTCACGTCCTTGGGGAAGCACGACCCCCCGTACCCGATCCCGGGGAAGAGGAAGGACGATCCGATGCGGGTGTCGCTACCCACGCCCATCCGCACCTTGCCCACATCGGCACCGGTCCGCCGACACAGCTCGGCGATCATGTTCATGAACGAGATCCGGGTGGCCAGCATGGCGTTGGCCGCGTACTTGGTGATCTCCGCCGACGCCACGTCCATGGTGAGCACCCGGTTCCCGGTGCGGACGAAGGGCTGGAAGAGCTCCTCGAGCTCCCGGGCCACCTCGGGGTCGTCCACGCCCAGGACCACCCGATCCGGCTTGAGGAAATCGTCCACGGCCGCCCCTTCCTTCAGGAACTCGGGGTTGGAGCAGACGTGGACCGGGTGCTGCGTCTCCGCCTCAATGGCCTCCTGGACCTTTCGGGCGGTCCCCACCGGGACGGTGCTCTTCGTGATGACGATGCGCTCCCCGTCCATGGCCCGTCCGATGGACCGGGCCACGGCCAGGACGTGCTGCAGGTCCGCCGACCCGTTTTCACCGGGCGGTGTCCCCACGGCGATGAACAGGATCCGGGACCGGCACACCGCGTCCGCCAGGTCGGTGGTGAAGCTCAGCCGCCCCGCCTCCAGGTTCTCCTTCACCAGGGGCTCCAGGCCCGGCTCGTAGATGGGGATCCGGCCCTGGCGGAGCCCCTCGACCTTCGCCTCGTCGATGTCCACGCAGACCACGTCGTTCCCGGAGTGGGCCAGTCCCGCTCCGGCCACGAGCCCCACGTATCCCGTTCCGATCACCGCTACCTTCATGCGTCTTCCCTCCAGGCGGGCACCTCGTGGGAGCTGCCCTCGGTCTTGATGATCCAGCTTCCCTGCTCCCTGTCGCGCTCCGGCAACGCCTGGGATGCCCGGCGTGCCACCAGGTTCCGCGAGTCCACCAGATTCCGGGAGTGGGTCACGATGGTTTCCACGTCCAGCTCGGCATGATCCGTCACCAGCACCACGGCGTGGGCCGAACGGAGCTCCTCCTCGTCCAGGGGAACGGACCGGAAGGTCCGATCCTCGTCGGTGTATTCCGGGACCAGCGGGTCGTGGTAGCGCACCTCGGCGCCCAGCCGCTCCAGTTCGGTGCGGATGGCCATGGCCGGCGATTCCCGGATGTCCGCCACGTTGGGCTTGTAGGCCACGCCCACCAGGAGCACCACCGACCCCTTCACGCTCCGACGGCTCTGGTTCAGGGCTTCCTGCACCTTCCGCACCACGAAGAGCGGCATCTCGGCGTTCACCTCCGAGGCCAGCTCGATGAACCGCGCCTTGTAGTCCAGCGTCCGCATCTTCCAGGACAGATAGTGGGGGTCCACCGGGATGCAGTGACCCCCCAGCCCCGGTCCCGGCGTGAAGCGCATGAACCCGAAGGGCTTGGTATCGGCGGCCTCGATCACCTCCCAGATGTCCACTCCCAGTCGATCGGCGATCTGCGCCGTCTCGTTCACCAGGGCGATGTTCACCGCCCGGAAGGTGTTCTCCAGGAGCTTCGTCGTCTCGGCCGCCTCAGGGGAGGAGACGGGGACCATCCGCTCGATGAAGCGTCCGTAGGCGGCTGCTCCTGCGGCCAGGCAGGCGGGGGTCATCCCCCCGATGACCTTGGGCGTGTTCCGGGTGGTCCACACCGGGTTGGCCGGGTCCACCCGTTCGGGGGAGAAGCAGACGAAGAGGTCGCGTCCCGGCTCCATCCCCCGCTCCCGGAAGAGGGGGACGAGCACGTCTCGCGTGGTGCCCGGGTAGGTGGTGGACTCCAGGACCACCAGCTGCCCGGGGCGAAGGGCGTCGGCCACCGATCGTCCTGCCGCCAGGATGTAGGAGATGTCGGGATCCCGGGTCTTGGAGAGGGGCGTGGGAACGCAGATGGACACCACGTCACACTCGGCGAGACGACCGAAGTCCGTGGTGGCCTCCAGGCGGCCGTCGGTCCTGAGGGCCGCGACCCGGCCCTCCTCCACGTCCCCGATGTGGGACCGCCCGGCGTTGATCCCATCCACCACCTCCTGGGCCACGTCGAAGCCCAGGGCCCGGAGCCCCGGGGTCCGGGCCACCTCCACCGACAGGGGGAGTCCCACGTACCCGAGCCCCACGACCCCGAAGGTCAGGGGATCCCCGGCGAAGCGGGCCCGCACCACCTCCGGATCCGCCATGGCCCCCTGCATCTCACGCCTCATTCCCCGTCTCCCGTCGTATGGGCCATGGCCTCCGCCAGAGCCTCCAGCGTCGATACCGGCGGAATCCGGTCCACCGGAATCCCCGCCCTCCTTGCCTCTCGAGCCGTCACCGGTCCGATGACCCCCACCTCCACCCGCGGGGGCCACCCCCCCCCTCCCTGGGCCTTCCATACCCGGCCCAGGAGTCGGGCCGCACGGCCCGAGGTGAGGGTCACGCCCTCCAGCTCTCCCGCCCCTACGGCCCCGCACAGGGCCCCCGCACGCTCCGGGTCCTCCTCCACCCGGTAGGCGGTGACCACGTCCACCTTCCCGCCCCGGGCCCGGATCCCCCGAGGTAGCACATCGCGTGCCACTTCGGCGCGGGGAAGGAGGAAGCGGCCCCCGCCCCGGAACGCTCCCGCCTCTTCCAGCGCAGCCAGCAGGTCCTCGGCGGTGTACCGGTCCGGAACCAGCTCCGGGAGCACCCCCTCCTCCCGGAGGGCAGCGGCAGTGGACCGTCCCACCGCTGCAACACGCATTCCCTCTGCGGTGAGGGCGTGGGCGGGGACGCCCGCACCCCTCAGAGCCGCCAGGAGGGGCGGGATGACGTTCCGGGAGGTGATGAGGATCCAGCCGTAGGGAGGGGGCGCCCCGGACTGGCGGGCGCGGGAGATACGGGCCGAGGCCCGCCCCAGGGAGCCCGGAGTCGCCACAGGAGCCAGGCGAAGGAGGGGGAAGGGGACCGGGGTCACCCCCCGGGCCCGGAGATGGAGGGCCAGCCGGTCCTCTCCGGAGTTCTCCTCAGGGGGGCGGGTGACGGCCACCCGCCGGGAGGGAGAAGAGGAGGAGGGGCTGGACACGGGCCGGTTCCGGGGACGCAGGGATGGGCGGGGGATGCACAGCGGCCCCCGGGACGCGGAGGGCGTCGCGGGGGCCGAGCGGTTCGTCCAGGGCGGAGCGGGTCGTCACCCCGATGGTGACCGACCCTCTGAGGCGGTGACCGTCAGACCTCCGCCGCCGGCCGGGTGGCCGGGGCCTTCCGGATCTTTCCGGCCGAAATGCACGAGGTGCACACCCGTACCCTCCGCCGCTCCCCGTTCTCGTCCAGGATGCGGACGCTCTGGAGATTGGGCAGCCACCGCCGCTTCGTCTTGTTGTTGGCGTGACTGACCCGGTTCCCCGTGGAGGGTCCCTTGCCACACACCCAGCACACTCTGGCCATCATTCCTTCCCTGGAAGGGCAAGCCCCCGGGGGGGTCTGCCGTCATGGTCGTCAGGAATCCGAGGAGGGTTCCTGCTGGATCTCCTCGGGCACTTCGATCTGGAGGTCGTCCGCCTGGATGAAGGTCTGGGCGAATCCCGCCATGTCGCGGGCATCGGAGGGGATCACCCCCTGGTTCACCCAGCTGTCCAGCACCTCATCGTCCATTTCCCGCACCTCTCCCGTGATCCGGACCCGGTCCCCCTCCTCCACCTGGATGCCGGTCTGGACGAGGGCCGGTGCGATCCGGGTGAGGTAGATGTTCCCGTCCGGGAACTCGAACCAGAAGGCCTGGAGTCCCAGGGGCGCCGCCACCGTCACCGGGGGAATTCGGACCCGCTCTCCCACGATCTCCCCGGAACGGGTCTGGAAGACCTCGAGGCTGAGCTCGAGGGCCGGATCCTCCTCCTCCGCCACCGGGACCTCGGTGGGCTGGGCCGTCACCGAGAGCCAGTACACGAACCCGGCCACCGTGAGGAAAGCCACGATCATGAGAGGAAGGGACAGCTTGCCGCTGGAGGCCTGGGCCATGGATTCGGTTCTCCCTGAGGTTACGCGTCTGCCCGCTCGACGAGTTCGATCAACGCCATCTCAGCCGCATCGCCCTTCCGGTGCCCCAGCTTCAGGATCCGGGTGTACCCCCCCGGTCGCTCCTGGAAGCGGGGGGCGATGTCGTCGAAGAGCTTCCCCAGCACCTCCCGGTCGGCCACATGTCGGGCCGCCAGCCTGCGGGAGTGGAGGTCACCCCTCCGCGCCATGGTGATGAGACGCTCCGCGAAAGGCCGCAACTCCTTCGCCTTGGCCGTGGTCGTCTCGATCCGCTCGTGCCGGAACAGGCTCGTGGCCATGTTCCGGAGCGTGGCCTTCCGATGGCTGGCCGTGCGGGAGAGACTCCGCCCTTTCTTGCGATGCCGCATGGTCGTCGATCCTGGATTGAGCTACCGATATATCATGCACGAGCGACGATGTCTACTCGTGGGTGCCTACTCGTCCCCGCCGTCCACCGGCTGGGCCTCTTCCTCCTCCACGAAGAAGAGCTGGCCGTCCTCTCCTTCCTTCACCTTCATCCCGAAGCGGAGGTTGTGCTCCGCCAGGAAGTCCTGGATCTCCTTCAGGGACTTCTTCCCAAAGTTCTCGATGTCCAGCATCTGCTCCTCGGTCCGCTGGATCAACTCCCCCAGCGTCCGGATGTTCTCCTTCTGGAGCGAGTTCCGGGAACGCACGGAGAGCTCGGCCAGATCCTCGATGGGACGCCCGAAGAGGTCCCTGAGCCGATCCGACACGGGCACCGCTCCCTCGGGGGCCACCGCGGGAACGCCGTCCTCTCCGAAGTAGAGGAGGTACTCCAGGTGCTTGCGGACCAGGGCGGATGCCGTGCGGACCGCCGCCTCGGGGGAGAGGGAGCCGTCCGTCTCCACATGGAGGGTGAGCTGGTCGAAGTCGGTGCGCTGGCCCACCCGGGTCTCCCGGACCTCGAAGTTGGCCCGACGGACCGGGTTGTAGATGGAATCCACCCGGACCAGGTCCACCGGCGCGCCCTTCTCCACCTTGTGCTGGTCGGCCAGCACGAACCCCCGACCCTTGTTCACCCGGAGCTCCATGTGGAAGTCCCGGTCCTCCTGGAGGGTGAGGAGGTGGTGTTCGGGGAAGAGTACCCTCACCCCGGACTTCTCCTGGATGTCCGCCGCCGTCACCGGGCCGGACCGGGAGAGGTTCACCTCCAGGACGGCCTCCTCCACGTCGTCGTCCAGGACCACCACCAGGGACTTCAGGTTCTGGATCACCTGGTGGACGTCCTCCACGACGCCCTGGATGGTCTGGTGCTCGTGCACCACGCCGTCGATTCGGAAGCCCCAGACGGCCGCCCCCCGGAGGGAGGACAGGAGCACCCGGCGCACCGAGTTCCCCAGGGTATGGGCGAACCCGCGCTCCAGGGGCTCCACCACGAAGTGTCCGATCCGCCCCCCTTCCAGGGTGCGCACGGTCTCCACCTTCTCAGGAAGAACCAGTCCGGTCAGATCAATGTCCACATATCCTCCAATGCCCGGGGGGCGCCTCAGCGTTGCGGAAACCCTTACTTCGAGTAGAGCTCGACGATGAGCTGCTCCTGGATCTCCGCCGAGATGTCGTCCCGGGTGGGCTTGCGCACCACGCGGGCCACGCGGTTCTTCTCGTCCAGCGTGAGCCACTCCACCATCCCGGGGCGGGTACGGGCCGCCAGGGAACCCTCCACCACGGTCAGATCCTGGGACTTGGCCCGGATGGCCACGTCGTCCCCGGGCTGCACCTGGTAGGAGGGGATGTCCACCGTCTGACCGTTCACCTGCACGTGGCGGTGGCGGACCAGCTGGCGGGCCTGGCTCCGGCTCTGGGCGAAACCGAGCCTGAAGATCACGTTGTCCAGGCGGGTCTCGAGACCCACCAGGAGGTTCTCACCCGTGACCCCCTCCTGGTTGGCCGCCCGCTCGAAGAGGTTCCGGAACTGGCGCTCCTGGACGCCGTAGATCCGCTTGACCTTCTGCTTCTCCCGAAGCTGGACGGCGTAGTCGGACTGCTTCCGACGGCGCGCCTGCGCCGGGCCGTGCTGACCCGGGGGATAGGCACGCCGTTCGATGGGACACTTCTCCGTGTAGCACTTGGTCCCCTTCAGGAAGAGCTTCTGCCCTTCACGGCGACAGAGCTTGCAGACCGGTCCAGTGTAACGAGCCATCGAGTAACCTGTTCAGACCCAGTGAATGCTTCTCGAAAATGAGGTCGGAGGCGGACCCATGTCCGCCTCCGTGCCCTCGCGTCCTTCCTCTCCTCCCCGAAGGGGGGACCGTCGCGTCAGACCCGCCGCTTCTTCGGAGGCCGGCACCCATTGTGGGGGAGGGGCGTCACGTCCTGGATGGCCTTCACCTGCAGGCCCGCGGCGGCCAGGGCCTGGATGGCCGATTCCCGGCCGGACCCCGGCCCCTGCACCCGCACGTGGACCTTCCTCACGCCCAGGGCATAAGCCTCCTTGCCCGCCACCTCCGCGGCCATGGTGGCGGCGAAGGGGGTGGACTTCTTGGAGCCCTTGAAGCCCGCCTTCCCGGCGCTGGACCACGCCACCACGTCTCCCTTGGAGTCGGTGATGGTCACCAGGGTGTTGTTGAAGGACGCCTTGATGTGGGCGACGCCCTCCGCCTCCACCGTCTTCTTCCCGCGTCGGGGGCGGGCCTGCTTCTTGTTGGCCAAGCGAACCTTCCTTCCAGATATCGGACCTGTCGTCGATTCCGCCCCTGCCAGGGGGCCTCCCCCAGCCTCTCCCGGGGATCCCGGGGGAGGGACGGGGCTTCTCGTCCTACTTCTTCGGAGCCTTCTTCTTGCCTGCGATGGCCTTCCGCTTCCCCTTGTGGGTCCGCGCGTTCGTGTGGGTCCGCTGCCCCCGGACGGGGAGACCCCGCCGGTGACGCAGCCCCCGGTAGCAGCCGATGTCCATGAGCCGCTTGATGTTCATGGAGGTCTCCGTGCGGAGCGCTCCTTCCACCTTGTAGCTGGACTCGATCTCCCGGCGGAGGCGGTTCACGTCCTCTTCGGAGAGATCCTGGGTCCTCTGGTTCGCATCGACCCCGGCGGCCGCCAGCAACTCGATGGCCCGGGAACGCCCGATCCCGTAGATGTAGGTCAGGGCGATCTCGATCCGCTTGTTCCTGGGGAGGTCGACTCCCGAAATGCGTGCCATGTGCTTCCTTTCCTCGTTTCGGACGCGCGCCCGGGAGCTCAGCCCTGCCGCTGCTTGTGGCGGGGGTTCCGCTTGCAGATGATCCGCACCACCCCGCGACGGCGGACCACCTTGCAATGCTCACAGATGGGTTTGACGCTGCTTCGTACCTTCATGGGGTCCTCACCGTCCGTTCGTTGCAGAGCTTGGAAGTATAACTGCCGATGTCGCTGGGCTCAAGAGACCGAGGGAACCGCTCCCTCCGTCGCCGTGAGGACCCGGGGGCCGTGCGCCGTCACCGCCACCGTGTGCTCCCAGTGGGCGGAGAGGGAGCCGTCCCCCGTGGACATGGTCCAGCGGTCCGCCAGGGTGCGGATCCGCCAGGTCCCCACGGCAAACA
>JBJHCB010000034.1:0-13213 GCA_050485805.1 Gemmatimonadota bacterium
CATCGTCACCCTCACCGACGCCGGTCTGTACCTCCCCGCCGCCGACCTCCACATCGATCCCTGGAAGGGGGTGGACCGGGCCCTCGTCACCCACGGGCATGCCGACCACGCCCGGCGGGGCTCCCATCACTACCTGGCCGCCGCCCCGGGGGTGGGGATCCTGCGGAAGCGCCTGGGGGCTGACGCATCCATCCAGAGGTTGCCGTTCGGCGAACCCCTCCGGATGGGGGGCGCGCGCGTCTCCCTCCACCCGGCCGGTCACATTCTGGGGTCGGCCCAGGTGCGGGTGGAGGTGAGGGGCGAGGTCTGGGTCATCACCGGAGATTACAAGCGTCACCCGGATCCCACCGCAGAGCCCTTCGAAACGGTGCCCTGCCACACCCTGATCTCGGAGTGCACCTTCGGTCTCCCCGTCTATCGATGGCCCGACCCGGAGGAGGTCCTGGACGAGGTGGTGGCCTGGTGGCGGGAGTCGGCGGCTCGGGGGCGGACCGCCCTCCTCCTGGCGTATGCCCTGGGAAAGGCCCAGCGGCTCCTGGCGGGGATCGGCGCACGGGTGGCGGCCGGCGAGGCCCCGGGTCCCCTCCTGGTCCACGGCGCCGTGGACGAGCTCCTCCCCCCGTACCGGGAGGCGGGGGTGCCCCTCCCGGAAGTGACCCGGGTCACACCGCAGACGGCCCGGGCGGGGCGGGGGCGCGCGCTGGTGGTGGCTCCACCGTCCGCCCTCGGTACTCCCTGGGTCCGGAAGCTGGGACCGGTCTCCACGGCTTTCGCGTCGGGATGGATGCGGATCCGGGGAATGCGGCGGCGGCGGGCGGGGGACCGGGGCTTCATCCTGTCGGACCACGTGGACTGGGACGGCCTCCTGACCACGGTGCGGGAGACGGGGGCGGAGCGGGTGGGGCTCACCCACGGCACCACCGGGGTCGCGGTCCGCTACCTCCGGGAGGAGGGGTGGGACGCCTTCGACCTGCCCACCCGCTTCCGGGGAGGTGAGGAGGAGCCTACATGAGGCGCTTCACCCGCCTCTTCATCGAGCTGGACCGGACCACCCGCACCGGGGAGAAGGTGGAGGCCCTGCGGAGGTACTTCGCCGAGGCTCCCGACGCCGACGCCGCGTGGGCCCTGGCCGTCCTCACGGGCCGGAAGGTGCGGAGGGCCGTCTCCACCACGCGGCTCCGGGAGTGGGTGGCGGAGGCTTCGGGCTACCCACTCTGGCTCGTGGAGGAGTCCTACGACGCCGTGGGGGACCTGGCGGAGACCCTGGCCCTCCTCCTTCCCGACAGGCCCGCGGATGACCGGGGCGGAGCGCCGGAGCCTCCTCCCCTCCATCGGGTCATGGAGGAGTGGATCGTTCCCCTGCCGGGGCTGGATGATGCCGGGAAGCGCCCCGTGGTGGAAGAGGCGTGGCGCCGGCTGGGGGAGACGGGGCGATTCATCTTCCACAAGCTCCTCACGGGAGGGTTCCGGGTGGGGGTGGGAAACCGTCTCGTGATCCGGGCCCTGGCCGAGGAGCGGGGGATGGAGCCCGCGGTGGTGGCCCATCGCCTCACCGGGCGCTGGGAGCCCACCCCGGAGTGGTTCCAGGCCCTCACCTCCGCCGAGGCGCTCCTCCCGGACCCGGGGCGCCCCTACCCCTTCTTCCTGGCCCACCCGCTGGAGGGGCCCGCCTCGGCCCTGGGAGCTCCCCGGGACTGGCTGGCGGAGTGGAAGTGGGACGGGATCCGGGCCCAGCTCCTCCACCGGGACGGGGAACGCCTCCTCTGGTCCCGGGGGGAGGAGGTGATCACCCCGGCCTTCCCCGAGATCGCCGAGGCGGCCGCGGCGCTCCCTTCCGGCACCGTGCTGGACGGGGAACTCCTGGCCTGGCGGGAGGGAGGTGCCCTCCCCTTTGCCGAGCTCCAGCGCCGCCTGGGGCGGAAGCGGGTGGGGCCGAAGCTCCGGCGAGAGGTCCCCGTGCTCTTCCTGGCCTATGACCTCCTGGAGGAGGAGGGCCGGGACCTGCGGGCACTCCCCCAGGCGGCCCGCCGGTCCCGGCTCGAGGGTCGGTTCCGGGAGCTGGGAGGTTCTCCGGGGAAGACGGGGACGCCCCCCCTCGACGCGATCCGGGTCCCCCGGGTGCCGGGCCTCCCCCTGGGTCTCTCTCCCCTGGTCTCCCTTCCCGACTGGGAGGCCGCCGCCCGGGCCCGGGACGGTGCCCGGGGGCTGGGTGTGGAGGGCCTCATGCTGAAGGCCCGGGACGCCGCGTACGGGGTGGGCCGGACCCGGGGGGCGTGGTGGAAGTGGAAGGTGGATCCCCTCCGCCTCGACGGCGTCCTCCTCTATGCCCAGAAGGGGCACGGGCGGCGGGCCTCCCTCTACACCGACTACACGTTCGGCGTGTGGGACGGGGAGGACCTGGTTCCCATCGGAAAGGCATACTCCGGGCTCACCGACGCCGAGATCCGGAAGGTGGACCGGTGGATCCGGAATAACATCACCGACCGGTTCGGACCGGTCCGGGCCGTGGAGCCCGGGCTCGTCTTCGAGCTGGCCTTCGACGGCATCCGGAGCTCGTCCCGGCATCGCTCGGGCGTGGCCCTCCGCTTCCCCCGCATGGCGCGGTGGCGCCAGGACAAGACCCCCGCCGAGGCGGATACCCTGGAGGCGGCCCGGCGCCTCATCCGGGAGCCCAGAAGGGAGGGTCGGGACGAGGGCGCGGGCGCGCCTGTGGAGGAGGAGGCGTGACGCGCAGGGGCCCGACGCTCGAGGACTGGTTCGCCGGCCGGGGGTGGCGGCCCTTCCCCTTCCAGGAGGAGGTCTGGTCCGCCTGGAGGGAGGGGGTGAGCGGCCTCCTCCACGCTCCCACCGGCATGGGCAAGACGCTGGCGCTCTGGGGGGGAGCCCTCCAGGAGGCTCTGGCTGCAGCGCCGGGTGGGGCGGGAAGTCCGCCGGGGGACGGGCCCCCCGGGCTCCGCTACCTCTGGATCACCCCCCTCCGGGCGCTGGCCCGGGACACGGCGTCCCAGCTGGAGGCCCCGGCCCGGGAACTGGGGCTCTCCTGGACGGTGGAGCTGCGCACGGGGGACACCCCCTCCTCCCGGAAGTCCCGGCAGCGGACCCGACCTCCCACGGCCCTGGTGACCACCCCGGAGTCCCTCTCCGTCCTCCTCTCGTGGCCCGAGGCCGGCGAGCTCCTGGCGGGGGTGGAGGGGGTGATGGTGGACGAGTGGCACGAGCTCCTCTCCACGAAGCGCGGCGTCCAGCTGGAGCTGGCCCTGGCCCGCCTGCGCCGCTGGAATCCCGGCCTCCGGGTCTGGGGGCTCTCCGCCACCCTGGGAAACCCGGACCAGGCCATGGAGGCCCTCCTGGGCGACGGCTTCCGGGGAAGGTTGGTGCGGGGCCCCGAACGTCCCCTTCCGGTGCTGGAGACCCTCCTCCCCGAGGATCCGGGGCGGTTCCCCTGGAGCGGCCACCTGGGGCTCCGCCTTCTTCCCCGGGTGATGGAGGCCCTGGAGGCGGGGGGGACGAGCCTCCTCTTCACCAACACCCGGTCCCAGGCGGAGCTCTGGCACGACGCGCTGGCGGCGGCCCGGCCCGAGTGGGCCCAAAGGGGGGAGCTGGCCCTCCACCATGGATCCCTGGACCGGGAGGAGCGGGAGTCGGTGGAAGAAGGCCTTCGCGGGGGCCGGCTCCGATGCGTGGTCTGCACCTCCTCCCTGGACCTGGGCGTGGACTTTCCGGCGGTGGATCGGGTCTTCCAGGTGGGGTCGCCGAAGGGGGTGGGTCGGCTCCTGCAGCGGGCGGGACGGAGCGGCCACACCCCGGGAGGAGCCAGTCGGATCACCTGCGTCCCAGGCCACGCCTTCGAGCTGGTGGAGTTCGCCGCCACAAGGCGGGCCCTGGCCCAGGGGCGGATGGAGCCCCGGACGCCCCTGGAGGCGCCCCTGGACGTGCTGGCCCAGCACCTGGTCACCGTGGCCCTGGGTGGGGGTTTCCGCCCCGACGCGCTTCTGGAGGAGATCCGCACCACCCGCGCCTACCGGGGGCTACCCGATGAGGAGTGGGGATGGGTACTGGAGTTCGTCACCCGGGGCGGAGCCGCCCTGCAGGCCTACCCCCGCTACCGGAAGGTGGAGGCGGGCCCCGACGGCGTGCACCGGGTTCCCGACGCAGGGATCGGGAAGCAGCATCGAATGACCATTGGCACCATCACCGCCGACCCCCACCTCACCGTCCGGTACCTGAAGGGTCGGACCCTAGGGACCGTGGAGGAATCCTTCGTCTCCCGGCTCCGCCCCGGAGACACCTTCCTCTTCGCCGGCCGGCGCCTTCGCCTGGTGCGGATCCGGGAGATGACCGCCTGGGTGCGCCGGGCCTCGGGAGGGAAGGGGAGCGTTCCGCGGTGGATGGGAGGTCGGATGCCCCTCTCCAACGAACTGGGGGAAGCGGTGCTGGAGGTGCTGGACCAATGGGAGGGGACGGGCCCCCTCCCGCCGGAGGTGACCGCGGTCATCCCGCTCCTGGAACTCCAGGCCCGCTGGTCCCGGATCCCCGGGCCCGGAACCCTCCTGGTGGAGCGCACGCCCAGCCGGGAGGGGGAGCACCTCTTCGTGTACCCCTTCCTGGGCCGCCGCGTCCACGAGGGGCTGGGGGCCCTGCTGGCGTATCGCCTGGCGAAGGACTCGCCCCGCTCCGTCCAGTTCTCGGTGAACGACTACGGCCTGGAGCTGGTCTCCCCCCAACGGCTGGATCCGGTGGGAGGCTGGAAGGCCCTCCTCTCCCCTGAGGCGCTCCTGGACGAGCTCCCACAGGCGCTGAACGCCGCCGAGCTGGCCCGCCGCCATTTCCGGGAGGTGGCCCGGGTGGCGGGACTCATTTTCCCCGGCTACCCGGGGAGGGGGAAGTCGGCCCGGCAGCTCCAGGCCTCCGCGGGCCTCCTTTTCGACGTCCTGGAGCGGTACGACCCGGGGAACCTCCTCCTGGTCCAGGCCCGGCGCGAGGTCCTGGAACGGGACCTGGGGGTGCGGGAGCTCCGGGCCGGCCTCCAGGGACTCCTGGGGCGAACCGTGGTTGAGGTGGAGGCCCCCCGCCTGACCCCCCTGGCCTTCCCCTTCTGTGGGGAGGCCAGACGTCCCCCTCCCCCGTCCGGTTCCCGGAGGAGCCCCCGTTCACTCCCCCGAGGAGGCCATGCGGAAAAGGCGACCGTCCACCCACCCGGAGAGGTCCCCGGCCCGGATGCGGCGCCATCCCCCCCGGAGGTCCCCCAGGAGGACGCTGGCCCGCTCCGGAACCACCCCCAGCACCGGGGCTTCCGGGGTGGGCTCCGCCCGCACGTTGACGAAGGTGACCGCCTCTGCCGGCGCCCAGTCCCCATCGCCGGGGGAGGGGCTCTGCGCGGTGACCGGAGGGATCCCCTCCATCCGGGACCCGGATCCGGGTTCGGGAGACTCCGCCCTGGGAGCACCCGCCAGGGCGCTCCCCCTCGGTCCACCCTCCTCCACCCCCCCTGCGGTGGGGTCGTCCCCCCCGCCCCCGGGCCGCAGGGGCGCGATGGCGGGGGAGGGAGCACCGGGGAGGGTGCCCAGGGCCGCCTCCACGCCTGGGGCCCCGGCCGGACCCTCCGGCGCCCCGTCCCGGGTCAGCAGGAACGCGCTTCCGCTCCCCAGGAGGAGCAGGGCCACCACCGCAGCGGCGGCGGACTTCCACGGGATGTCCCTCCCCTCGGTTCCGCACCAGGGACAGGTGGCGGGATTCCGGGGTACATGGATGTCGCAGCCTCCACAGCGGCGAAAGCGGATGCGGTCGCCGTTCTCGTCGTGGAGGGGGAAGCTGGTCCCGCAGGATGGGCAGCGGGTGGCGATGCGGAGCGCCTTCGCCCCACAATCGGTACACCGGGTATAGGCCATGGGGGGTCGTCTCCCGGACCGGTCGGGCCTCCGAGCCCCGGCAGGGGTCGGAGGTGGGGAAAACACCTGTTCATTGTGGGGTGATGTGCCACGATAAGCAATGCTGAAGACGATCGTTACACGGGTGCAGGCCCATGGCGGCCCTCCCATTTTTCGCAGAACCAACCCGACTCCCCCGAACCCGCCCTTCCCGGTGACCGCCCTTCGCCACCCTCCGGAACCCCGTCCCTCCCTCGGGATCCCGACCGGGATCCGGTGTCGTGTCACATCCGAGCCCGGCGGATCGTTTCCCTTGCGACGACCGGCGGGAGGACGCCGATCATTCCGCCCGGCGGGGGAGTAGTGGACGTCGACGAGCTCTTCCAGGAGGTCTATCCCAGACTGCACCGGTACTGTCTGCGCATGGCCAGCGACGCCGACGCGGCGGAGGATGCCGCGCAGGAGGCGTTCGTGCGTCTCCTGGACCGGAAGGTGGAGGGGGATCCTGCGGGTATCCGGGCGTGGCTCTTCAAGGTGGCCACCCACCTCCTCAGGGATCGGGCCCGGGTTCGGGACAACCGGGAGCGTCTCCTGACGGAGAACCCGGTGATCCCCAACGGTCCCCCTCCCCCGGATGAATCGCTGGAGCGGACGGAGGCCGTGGCGCGGGTGCGGCGGGTCCTGGCGGAGTTGGATGATCGGGAACGGGTCCTCCTCCTCCTTCGGGAGGAGGGGTTCTCCTACAAGGAGTTGGCCGAGGCCGTGGGGGTCCAGCCCTCGTCGGTGGGGACCCTCCTGGTGCGGGCGCGGCAGCGCTTCGCGAAACGAATGAACGGAGAAGGGGACGCATGAGGGAGCATGTCGAGGACGGAGCCCTCCAGGCCTGGTTGGATGACGAACTCCGGGGCAGGGAGGCGTCCCGGCTGGAGCGCCACCTGGAGCAATGCGCCGCCTGCCGGGATCGGGCCGAGGCGCTGCGGGGGCTCGAGGCCCGGGTGGTCCAGGGGCTGCTCCCCCTGGAGGGGGAGGTGGACCTGGCGGCGGCACGCCGCGAGGTGGTGCGTCGACGGAGCTCCCGGGCGGCCGGGGCCGGCACGTCCCCGGTGCCCCTCCGGGGGGCGGGGCTCTCCGCTCCCCCCTCCGGGCCTCGGACGGTCCATCCCCCGGGGGAACCCTCGGGATCGCCCACCGTCCCCGGCGGCCAGGCGGGGCCTTCCCGAGGGGGCGACCCCCGGTTCGGGAAGGGCGGATCCGCAGGGGGGCGGGGCGGGTGGGGTCGGCGGCGGAGCGTCGCTGCGGCGGCCATCCTGGTCCTGGTGGCCGGCGGGGCCGCCGCCCTTCCCGGTTCCCCCGTTCGCCAGTGGCTGGACACCGCCCGGGGAGGGGTCGATGTCCCCGAGATCCATGGGATGTCGGCCGCGGGTGAAGTCATGTCCGGGGTGGCGGTGGGACTTCGGGACGGTCGGGTGGAGGTGGTGCTCCGCTCCCCTCCGCCCGGGTCGCGGGTGGAGGTGCGGGTGGAGCGGGAGGAGCGGGTGGAGCTCCAGGCTCCCCTGGGGGCCCGCTACGCCACCGCGCCCGGTCGGTTGGAGGTGGACCTCTCCGACGCGGAGGGGGGCCCGCTCCTCCTCCTGATTCCCGGAGCGGCCCGGGAGGTCCTCCTGGTCCTGGAGCGGCGACCCCTCATGACCTGGATGGGTGGGACCTTCCGCCTGGAGGAGGGCGTCCGGGCCGAGACCCGAGGGGAGGGCCTGGTGGTGGCGCTCCCCGAGCCGGAACCCGCTCCTCCCTCCTCGCCATGATCCGGAGCACGACCCGGGCCCTGCCCCTGGCGGTGGCGGCCCTCCTCCTGGGGATCCTCCCGGCGCCGTCCGAAGCGACGCCCCGGGCGGACCGCGTCTCCCCCGCCGACACCCTGGGACCGGTGGTCACGGGGCAGATCCGGGCCCCCGGCTACCGGGGAGACGGCTTCCTCCCCGGGGCCCTGGTGGAGCTCCGGCAGGAGGGGCGGGCATGGACGGTGGTGGCCGACGCCGCCGGACGATATCGCCTGCCGGCGGTGGCCTCCCCCGGCTCGGTGGGACGCGTCCGGGGACCGGAGCCCGGTCGCGTCCGGCTCTCCGTCTTCCACGTGGCGGCGGAGGCCTTGGTCATGGAGCTCCTCCTCCCCCCAACGGGGGAGGTCCGGGTGGACCTGGAGCTCACCCATCGCCCCGTGGTCCTGGCGGGGGTGGAGGTGGGGGCGCGGACCCTGCCGGAGGTCGCCCTCCGCCGCACCCCCTTCCCCGTGGCCGAGCCCCGCCTGGGGGAACTCGCCCTCCGGGCCCTGGAGGCCTCACCGGGAATGATGGAGTCGGGCCTTGCCCGGGGGATGGTGCGCGCGCCTCCGGGGGAGGAGCACCGGGAGCCCGAGCGGATCCTGTTCGCCCGGGGGTCCACGGTGGATGCCCGGCAGTTCCTCCTGGACGGCGCGCCCATCCTTGCTCCCTTCCACCTGGCCGGCCTGGTGCCGGCCTTCGATCCCCGGGCCCTGGACCAGGCCCGGAGCTATGTGGGCGGGGCTCCGGCCCGGTACGAGGGAGGCCTTTCCCACGTCCTGGACGTGACCAGCCGGGAGGCCCGCCGGGACCGGCTCCGGGGGGAGGTGGCGGTGGACGGCGTGGCCCTCCGGGGAGGCGTGGAGCTCCCCCTCCCCCTGGAGGGGGGAGCCCTGGGGACAGGGCGCATCCTCCATGGGGCCCCCCACCATCTCTCCACGGGCGGCGAGCATCCCTACGGGTTCGGCGACCTGCTCCTCCGGGGGGCCATCCACCCCGCGTCCGGCCATGTCCTGCGGGGCACCGGATTCCTGAACCGGGAGAGCGTCCGGCTCCAGGAGACGGACCGGGTGGAGTGGGGGAACCGGGCTGGATCCCTGGCCTGGGCCGGCCGCTGGGGCGAGGTGGAGACGGAGACGCTCCTGGCCCGTTCCTCCTACCGGGCGGCCCTTCCGGTGGAATGGCCGGAGGCCCTCCTGGCCCGGAGCGTGGCCTCCCATGCCCGGGGGGCCTTCCACCTCCGGGCGCCCTGGGGCGAGGGGGTGCTCTCCGTGGGGGCGTCGGTGGAGCGGCAGGACTTCGGCTATCGCCTGGACCGGGTGGAGGGGGCGGCGGACGCGAGGGGGGAGTCGGGACCCGGGCCCGGCCTCTCCGCTCCCGGGACGGTCACCGAGATCCAGTCGGCCCCTGAGGAGCTCCGCTCCCACCGGGTGGGGGTCTTCCTGGAAGCGGAGCGGTCCCTCCGGCCGGGCATCCGCCTGGTGGCCGGGGGCCGGGCCGATCACTTCGGCGTGGACGGGTCCGTTCGGCTGGCGCCCAGGGCCTCCCTGGCCGTCCTCCTCACCGACGACGCCCTCCTGACCCTTTCCGGCGGTCGATACCACCAGGCCGTGGCCCTTCCCGGGCTGGCGGCCCGGCCGGGGAGCGGAACGGAGGCCCCGGCCATCGCCTGGAATCCCACCCTGGCGGTGGCGTCGGCGAGCCACCTGGTCCTGAGCCTGGACCAGAGCCTCTCCCCGGATCTCTCCCTGGGGGTGTCCGGGTTCATCAAGAACTTCGAGGGGGCGGGGGACCGGGGTCCGGGAGGCCGGGTCAACGCCTCGGGGACGGACCTCCGGGTGGGGTGGGACGGGGAGCGGGTGGAGGGGTGGGCGGGCTACGCCATCTCCTGGTTCTGGGAGCCTTCGGGGAATGGACGGTCCTCCAGCTTCACGGGGCGCCACCTCCTCACCACCGGTCTCCGGGCCCGGCCCTGGGAGGGGTGGGAGCTCGGGGTCTCCCTGGGCTACGGGGCCGGGCTCCCGCTGGTGGACGTGACCCTCGCCAGCGGGGCTCCCCAGTCCCCCGACGGGGTGCCGGAACGCCTCTACCAGGGAGGACGGAGCGGCTCCATGGATGCGTTCACCGGTTCGGCGGCGGGTGCCCCCCTGGAGCTTCCCCCGGAGGACGCCTTCCTGCGCCTGGACCTGGAGGTGGCCTGGGAGGCCCACCCCCGCATCGCCGGCCGCACCACGGAACTCCGCCCCTACCTCCGGGTCATCAACGCCCTGGACCGGCGGGACGCCCTGTTCCACTATCTGGACCGATGGATGGACGACGGGATCCGGCCCCTGGCGGAACGACCCTTCCTTCCCCTCCTGGGGGTGGAGTGGCGCTTCTGAGACCATCCTCCCTTCCCATCGCCGGTCAGCGCTCCGGTCCGGCGTACTTCGCCGCGATCTCCGCCAGGCGCTCCCGGATGGCCTGGCCCGGGAGCCAGCGTCCCTGGACCATGACCCCTTCCAGCTCCCGGAGGGCCCCCACCGAGGCGAGGGGGTCGGCGGCCACCAGGACCAGGTCCGCCCGGTTCCCCTCCGCCACCGTCCCGAAGTTGCCGGGCTGCCCCAGGTCCTCGGCTACGTAGCGGGCCACGTTCCGGGTCCCGGTGAGGTAGATCTCGAAGGGCGACATCCCCGCCTGGGCCATCACCTCCAGCTCCCGGTGGAGGGCGAACCCCGGGACGTTGAAGAGCTGCGGGGAGTCGGTCCCCATGAGGATGCGGGCCCCCCCGCCATGGGCGGCCGCCAGGAACTCCCTCCGCATGGCCCGGTGGGCCTCGGTGGAGGCCTGGGTGACGTTGGGGTTCGCGGCCCGGGCCAGGGCACTGTTCCGATAGGCCTCCCGCTGGGCGGGGGAGATGTACCGGAACTCGGGAAGGGCCAGCATGGTGTCCGGGTCCACGATTCCGTTCAGGTTGTCCCAGAGGTACTGGGTGGGGACCAGCCAGGTGCCGGCCTCGGCCAGGGTCGCCACCAGGGCCTCGAGCTTCCCGGGGTCCGTGGCCCGGTAGAGGGCGGCGGGGTCCTCGGTGGAGACTCCGTCCCGGCGGGTGGCCTGCAGGAACCCGTCCAGGTGATCCACGGTGCTCATCCCCGTGGCCACCGCATGGTGGATCCCCACGTCGGCGGGAACGTGACCCCCGAAGGTGATGCCCACCTCCCGGGCCACCTCCACCATCCGGTCCCAGGAGTCGAGGCGCACGCCCGGGTGGATCTTGAGCAGGTCGTACCCCGCCTCCGCGTGCTCCCGGACCAGGCGTTCGGCCTCGGCGGGGGTGGGTGCGGTGGTGTCTCGGAGGGAGGGGGCTCCCACGTAGAAATGGGGCCCGGGAATCTCTCCCCTGCGGAGTTCCTCCCGGAGGTCCAACTGGTAGGGGGCCCCCAGCATCCCCCGGATCGTCGTGATTCCCCCCGCCAGGTAGAGGAACAGGGTCTCCTCCACCAGCTCCCGGGGCGGGTTCTCTCCTCCCGGCCCCACCGGGGGCACATGGGCGTGCATCTCGGCCATCCCCGGAAGGAGCCACCGTCCCCGCCCCTCGATGGTGAAGGCTCCGTTGGGCACCCGGACCGAGGCGGAGGGCCCCACGGTCTGGATCACCCCGTCCCGCACCACCACCGTGTGGTCCGGAAGGGCGCGCTCCGAATCCATGGGGACCACGGTGACGCCCACGAAGGCGGTCACCCCCCGTCCCTCCGCCGCGGCGGCGGCATCCTGGGCGACCAGCCCGCCTCCCGGAGCCGCCGCCGGGAAGAGGATCCCTGCCACCAGGCCGGCGCACGCACCCAGGGAGAAGGGGAGGGAGAGCCGCCGCGGGGTCGGGTGGCGCAGGCAGCGAGGGACCATGGAACACTCCTGGTTACGGGAACTCGACCCGGGGGCGCGGTGGGGTCCGACACCCGGGGGCGAAGGGCGGTCGACGCCGGGTGCCCTCCCACCGCCGGGCAGCAGCCATGGAGTCATTCTGGACCCGTTCCCACCGGCCACGCCAGGGGCGGGGGCCCCGGGAAGGCACGGCTCACCCCACCTCGAACACCCTCCGGAGCACACGCAGGAAGTGGAGCCCCTCCCGGGTGCGATGCCCCAGCTTCGGGGGGCTTCCGCTTCCCCCCGAATGGGCGAAGAGGCCCGTGACCCCCACCTTCAGGTCCGGGGTCCGAGGGCGGAGCCGGTCCGCCAGCTCCAGGGTCTCCGTGAAGGGGATCAGCACATCCCCCTTGCCGTGGAGGAGGCGCACCGGGACGTCGATCCCCTCGATGTGGGAGACGGGATCCAGGAGGGGAACGGCCCGCCGCGCGCCCCGGGCCATGGCCGCCACGAGCTCCAGGGCCTCCCCGTGGCGGGACGGGTCGGGAACGGAGCGCCCCGGGGCAGCGAGGGACGGGGCGAACAGGTCGAAGAGGTCCCTTCGACCGGAGTGGACCTGCTTCCGCATCTCCAGGCGAAGGGGCTCCAGGGATGGATCGTTGGCCGGGATCTGGAGGTCGCCGGCCCGGGCCGCCAGGTCCCGGAGGGCTCGGGACACGTCCCGGGCATCCCCCACCCCGGCAGCGTGCTGCAGGCAGTTGGCCGCCACCACCCAGCGTCCGTACGGATCGGGATCCTCCCGGAACCGGAGCCCCCGTTGGGAGGGGAAGCCGTCGCCATCGTACCCGTGCTCCCCGGTGAACTGGAACCGCAGGGTCCGCTCCAGGTCCGCGTAGCTTCCCCAGGCCAGCACCCCCTTGAGCCGGTGGGCCACCGACGGGTCGGAGGCTGCCAGGAGCGCCTGGGGGCCTCCAAAGGAGAAGCCCACCAGCATGACCTGGCTGCCCTCCGTCTCCGGGGCTCCGGCCATCCACGCCACGGACTCCCGGAGGATGGCCTGCGCCCGCTGGGGCGCGAAGTCCAATTCCTGCCACTCCCGGATCTCCGGAACCAGGACCCGCACCCCGGTGGAGGCCAGCGCGGTGGCGAAGCGCCGCAGCTGGGCGTGCCGTCGTCCCGGCCGGGTGATGCCATGGAGGACCACCCAGCCCGGAAGCGGGCCGGTTCCGGGGGGGGCGAAGAGGGATCCGGGAACCCGGTCCACCGGCCGATCCCTCCCTCCCGGGGCCAGGGGGATCTCCACCTCCCGCTCCACCAGGTCGGCCCGGGGGGAACCCCAGCCACGTGCGAATCGTAGCGAATCCCGGATTCCTCTGATCATGACCCCTAGGGTACGGCGGGCGGGGGGGTGGCGGGCAGGGGGCTGCCCTTCCTCTCCGCCCGGGGCGAATCTATCTATAGGCGCCCGGTGGCCGCCTCGAAGGCGTACCCCGAAGGCGCACGCAGGGGCGCTTGCCCCGGACCCATCCCGACCCCTTCCGGAACCGCGCATCCATGATCCAGCCCCGACCGCCGTTCGGCCACGCCGCCGGCGCCGCCGGAGCCGCCCTCCTCCTCTACATCGTGACCCTGGGACCCTCCACCTGGTTCTGGGACACGAGCGAGTACATTGCCACCGCCCACATC
>JBJHCB010000035.1:0-13201 GCA_050485805.1 Gemmatimonadota bacterium
TGGAGCCATGAAGAGGGGGCCGTTCCGGATCCGGGACGGCCCCCTCTTCCCGTTCCGCCCCTCTTCGCCTCCCCACCCCCTCCTCTCGCGGAACCATGGTGGACATCCCTCCCAAGACGGCGCCCCGCCTCTTCCTCATCGACGGCTACGCCCTGATCTACCGGGCCTTCTTCGCCTTCATCCACCGCCCCCTCACCAACTCCCGGGGGGAGAACACCTCGGCACCCTGGGGTTTCGCCCACTTCCTCCTCCGGATCCGGGAGACCTACGAGCCGGACTACCTCGCGGTGGTCTTCGATGCCGGGATGAGCGACCGGGAGAAGGAGTTCCCGGAGTACAAGGCCACCCGGGAGAAGATGCCCGAGGAGCTCGAAGCCTCCCTTCCCCGGATCCGGGAGCTGGTGGCGGGCTTCCATGACGAGGTGGTGGAGCTGGACGGCTACGAGGCCGACGACGTCATCGGTACCCTTGCCCGGCAGGCCGAGGAGGCGGGGATCGAGGCCGTCATCGTCTCGGGGGACAAGGACTTCTATCAACTGGTCCGGCCCGGTGTGCACCTCCTGAACCCCGGGCGGGGCGGACCCACGGGGGTGGCGGCGGAGTGGGTGGACGAATCCAACGCCCCGGAGCGCCTGGGCGTGCCGCCGACCCAGGTGGTGGACTACCTGGCCCTCATCGGGGACAGCTCGGACAACGTCCCCGGCGCCCCGGGAATCGGCCCCAAGACCGCCGTGAAGCTCCTGGAGGAGTTCGGTTCCCTGGAGGCCATGCTGGAGCGGGTGGAGGAGATCTCCGGGAAGCGCGCCCGGGGATCCCTGCAGGAGAACACGGAGCAGATCCGGCTCTCCAAGCGTCTCGTGACCATCCGTCAGGATCTTCCGGTGGAGCTGGACCTGGAGCGTCTGAGGGTCCGGGAGCCGGACCGGGAGCGCCTCCGCCGCCTCTTCATGGATCTGGAATTCCGGACCCTCACCGAGGCCTTCACCGACTCCGGCGACGGTCCCGAGGCCCCAGGCGGGGGGGAGGTGGACTATCGGGCGCTTTCCACCCCCGAAGAGGTGGCGGAGGCCGTGGCCTCCATCCGCGAGACCGGCCTGGTGGCGGTGGACACCGAGACCACCTCCCTCCAGCCCATGGAGGCGGAGCTCGTGGGGATCTCCCTCTCGTGGGCGCCGGGGCAGGGGGTGTACCTCCCCTTCGCACACGAGTCCCCGGCGGCCTCCCTCCTGGATGGACTGGAGGAGGGGGACCCGGATGAGGGGGTGGCCAACCTGCCGCCCCTCCTGGACCTGGCCCCCCTGGTGGAGCTCCTGGAGGACGCGGAGTTCCCCAAGGTGGGGCAGAACCTGAAGTACGACCTCCTGGTCCTCCGCCGGGCCGGGGTGGAGCTCCGGGGGATCGCCTTCGACACCATGGTGGCCTCCTACGTCCTGGACCCCGGACGCCGGAGTCATGGCCTGGACGCCCTCTCCACCGACTTCCTGGGGTACTCCCCCATCGCCTACGAGGACGTGGCGGGGAAGGGCCGGAAGCAGGTCCCCTTCGCCCAGGTACCCCTGGACGCGGCCATGGAGTACGCCTGCGAGGACGCCGACCTGACCCTCCGCCTCCGGGAACGCTTCCTCCCCGAGTTGGAGGAGCACCGGCTCCTCCGCCTCTTCCGGGAGCTGGAGATGCCCCTGGTCCCTGTGCTGGCGGAGATGGAGTGGAATGGGATCCGCATCGATCCATCCCTCTTCCGGGCCATGGGCGGACGCCTGGGAAGGGAGCTGGAGCTCCTCCAGGAGGAGATCTGGAAGGAGGCGGGGGAGGAGTTCAACATCAACTCCAACCCGCAGCTCCGGGAGATCCTCTTCGAGAAGCTGGGGCTTCCGGTGGTCAGGCGCACCAAGACGGGCCCCTCCACCGATGCCTCCGTCCTGGAGGAGCTGGCGGCCGACGGGCACACCATCCCCCGTCACCTCCTGGAGTACCGCCAACTGGAGAAGCTGCGCTCCACCTACGTGGACGCGCTGCCCCGGCTGGTCCATCCGCAGACGGGGCGGATCCACACCTCCTTCAACCAGACGGTGGCCGCCACCGGGCGCCTCTCCTCTTCCGACCCGAACCTCCAGAACATCCCCATCCGCACCCAGCTGGGCCGGGAGATCCGCAAGGGGTTCATCCCCGAGGAGGGCCACCTCTTCCTGGCTGCGGACTACTCCCAGATCGAGCTCCGGATCCTGGCCCACTTCTCCGGGGACGAGGCCTTCGTCACCGCCTTCCGGGAAGGGCGGGACGTCCACCTCCAGACGGCTTCCGTGATCTTCGAGGTGCCCCTGGACGCGGTGACCCCGGAGCAGCGGGGCCGGGCCAAGACCATCAATTTCGCCACCCTCTACGGTCAGGGGGAGTTCTCCCTGGGACGGCAGCTCGGGGTCTCCCGGGAGGAGGCCTCCACCTTCATCCAGCAGTACTTCCAGCGCTTCTCCGGGGTCCGGCGGTTCCTGGACGAACAGGTGGAGACGGCCCGGGCCAAAGGGTACGTGGAGACCCTCTCGGGCCGACGACGCTATATCCCGGAACTCCAGTCCAAGAACTGGAACGTCCGGCAGTTCGGGGAGCGGGTGGCCCAGAACACCCCCATCCAGGGAACCGCGGCAGACCTCATCAAGGAGGCCATGCTCCGGATCCACCGGGGGCTCCCCGGGTCAGGGCTGGGGGCTCGCCTCCTGGTCCAGGTCCACGATGAACTGGTCTTCGAGGTCCCCGAGGGGGAGGTGGAGACGCTCCGGGACTTCGTGGTGGCGGAGATGGAGGGAGCCATGGAGCTGGCCGTCCCCCTCCGGGTGGACGTGGGTGTGGGAAGCTCCTGGTACGAGTGCAAGTAGATCCCCCCCCGCCCCGTTCGCATCCGCCTTCGCCTCCCGGCCCGGGCCCGGTTCCGGACCTCGGCCAGGGACCGGGGACCGCTCCTTCTGCGTTCCCCGGGGGAGGAGGGGCGTAGCGGACCCTTCGCGCCATGGGTCCGCCCCCGCTCCCCGCCTATCCTCATCCCGACGCCTCCCGTCCCGCGGGGCTCGCGGCGGGGCCGGGTACACGGAGAGCGAGCGGATCAGGAGCGGACTGCCATGAGCCGGTCGGTGAACAAGATCATCCTGGTGGGACATGCGGGTCGGGACCCCGAGATCCGGGAGACCCAGAGCGGGAGCAAGGTGGCGAGCCTGTCCCTGGCCACGAATCACCGGGTCGGAACGGGGGACGAGGCGGAGGAGCGGACGGAGTGGCATCGCCTCACCCTCTGGAACCTCCTCGCCCTCCTGGCGGAGGAGTACGTCCGGAAGGGGGACCGGGTCTACGTGGAGGGGCGGCTGGAGTACGACGCCTACGAGCGGGACGGGGTGACCATCCCCACCGCCGAGGTCCACGTCCGCGAGCTGGTTCTCCTTTCTCCGCCCAGGGATCGGGGGGCCGAGGCCGCCGCCTGACCGGTGGGCCCCTTCCCCGGGGGAAGACGCAACGGCCCGGGCGCCCTCGGCGCCCGGGCCGTTGCTGGTCCTGCCCGAAGTGGTCCCCCAGCCAGGTACCAGGTCAGTTCGCGGCCCAGAAGGCGGAGAGGGACTCGCCGTGGGGGCTCTCCCGGAGCTTCTCGAAGGCCCGGTTCCGGATCTGGCGGATCCGTTCACGGGTCACTCCCAGGAGAGACCCGATCTCCTCCAGGGTGCGCTCCTCCCCATCGTCCAGGCCGTAGTAGAGGTAGAGGATCTTCCGCTCACGCTCCGTGAGGTAGCTCTCGAACATGGACTCCAGGAAGTCCCGTCGGGCGGACGCCTCCACGTCCTCCTCGATGTCGTCGGAGTCGACCCCGGCGAACCGTTCACCGAAGGAGGCGCTGTCCCGATCCCCCCGATCGATGGGCGCGTCCAGGGAGAGTTCGCTGGCCGCCACCCGGCGAAGGGCCCGCACCGTCTCCACCGGCTCCTCCATCTCTTCGGCGATCTCCTGGTCGGTGGGGGACCGGCCGAGCTGCTGGGTGAGGGCCGTGTCCGTCCGGGCCAGCCGGGCGAGGTTGGAGTTCTGGTTGAGGGGGATCCGGACGGAGCGGGTCTGCTCCGCCAGGGCCTGCAGGACCGTCTGACGGATCCACCAGACGGCGTAGGAGATGAACTTGACCCCCTTGTCGGGATCGAACTTCTTCACCGCCTTGAGGAGACCCTCGTTGCCGATGCACACCAGTTCCGCCAGCCCCAGACCCCTTCCCTGGTACTTCTTCACGTAGGAGATGACGAAGCGGAGGTTGGCGGTCACCAGCCGCTCCGCAGCCTCCTTGTCCCCGGCCCGGGCCCGTCGGGCCAGCGCCCGCTCCTCCTCCGGGTCCTGGATGAGGGGGTACTTCTCCACGTCCTGCAGGTACTGATCGAAAGAATCCAAACCGCGAGAAGTGGAAAACATCCGTTCCGCACGGCCTCGCTGTGGTGGGGAAGAGGAACCCGCGAGAGCGGGAGACCACAAGGATCTAGGGGTGGGCTGGAGGGCAACCCGCAGGGAAGAGGACGGAGCGGACCGTCAAGGGCTCTTTCGATGAATACTTCAAAAGCTAAATACGTCTCCGGGGGGAGTCAAAACCCGGACCTCGTTCCCGCCTCCCGGATCCGGTCCTCCACGTTGGGGGGACCATCCAGGGGGAGGAGGAGCCACCCCGGCCCTTCCCCCAGGTCCACCGGGACCTGTCGCCCCCAGGCGGGGGGCGCCTCCCGGGTCGGGGATTCCCCGGCGGGACCCAGCTCCACCTCCCATGTCCGGGCGAGGGTGCGGTAGACGAACAGGGGGGAGGCTCCGTCCCAGACCAGCCATCCGGATCGGAAGACGCCCACCGGGGCAGGCCCCACCAGGGCGGCCCGGGTTCCCCGGAGACCGGAGGGGGGCGCGGACGCATCCGTCGACCCCCGCGTCCGAGGGGAGGCTTCCCCGTCCGCGGACTCCGCCGGCAGCACCCAGCGGGGAAGTCCTGAAGGCCCCCGCCACCCCGAGCCGGGATGGGTGAGATGCCGAAGGATCCCTGCCGCCAGGATCGGCAGGAAGCGGGATGCCCGAAGAGCGGGGCGTCCCCCCCAGAGGAAGCCAGCGAGGAGGAGGGCGGCCGCCGGCCCGGCCAGGTGGGGAAGCACCATCGCGCCGGCCATGAGGACCAGGACGGTCCCGTCCTCGATGGCTTCCCTGGCCAGGGGCGCCGGGATCCGGGGGCGATCCGGCAGGACACGGTCCAGGAGCCGGGAGCCCAGGCGTCCGGCCTGGAGAATCCCCGCCACCCCGGCGGCCAGGACCATGAGGAGCAGGGGCGGGAGGGAGGCCGTGGGTGGACCGAAGAGCAGGACCAGGAGGGCGGCGGCGGGAAGTGCCGCCAGGGCGACGAGCCCCTCGTGAAGGGCCCGGAGGCCCGGGATCCGCCGGACCCCCCACCCGGCGAGGTAGAGGATCAGCCCCAGGAGCGCCGGCCCGGGGGTGGCCAGGGGGAGCCACTCGGAGGGGAGGACGCCGGCCCCCGGCAGGAGGGCCAGGAGCGAGGGGAGGAGGAGGACCAGGGGAAGATCGATTCCCACCGCCACCGCCAGGGCCAGGAGCAGGAGGAGGTCCAGCATCACCAGCCCCGCCGGTCGCGGCTGGCCCCGATGAATTCCCCGCGGACGCCGCTCCGTCGGGAGCGTTCCACGTCCTGGCTGGCGAAGTTGCCCAGGACCCCGAGCCACTCCCGGGCATGGATCCGGAGGATGGGGGAGCGCGACGGGCCCGCACCCAGGGGAACGGCCAGGTCCGCCCGGATCACCGTGTTGCTCCCGGGCGGGAAACCCGCCCGGAGACCGAACCCCAGGGCTCCCCTCCACCCCGAGTCCTCGGCGAAGGGGACATCCCCGGGGAAGACCCGGCCCCCGTCGGCAAAGAGGGTGACCCCCAGCTCCAGGAGCTCTCCCCCGATTCCCGGGAGGGGGATCCGGTCCTCCACCGACACCACCACCCGACGGGCCCCTGCCCACTGCGTCTCCCCATATCCCCGAACCCCGTCCGGGCCCCCCAGGGTGAGCTGGAAGGGGGCGTCGGTCCTCCAGGCCCCCTGACCGGCGGTGCGGAAGACAAGGGTCTGGGGAAAGGGGAGGGCCACCTGCCGATAGAGGAAGAAGTGGGTCTCACCCAGGACATCCCGGCTCGTGGAGGACGGGGCGTCCTCCCTCCGTCCCTCCAGGTTCAGGAAGAACTGCCCCACCGTGCGGTCGCCGGTGAACCCGCCGAAGACATCGGCTCGAACGAAGGTGTCCCCGGGGCCCTCCCCGCCGACGCTCCGGCCCAACGAAAGGAGGAACTCCCTCCCCTCGGCCACGTCCTGGACCCCCGACAGCAGGTCCAGTCCCCGTCGTTCGTGGAACCGGACGCGTCGTATCCCCGCCAGGAGATTGACCCGGGTGGCCTCGCGCCGGCGAAGTTGACCCGCCAGGGGAGCCGCTGCGTCGGCATCGACGGGAAGCAGGGCGGAGAAGTCCCCCCCGGACACGCCTTCCACTTCGTCCAGGGCACCGGGACGCACCCACTCCCGGGAGAGGCCGCCCCCCAGCAGGAGGAGGTGTCCGGGGACTCCGAACCGTCCGGCCCCACTGAGTTCCACGAGGCCCGAGTGAAGGGGAGCCACCAGGTGGGAAAGGGGGTCCGCCGGCGGAAGGATCCAGGTGAACAGCTCCTCCCGGGAGCGCACCTGCTGACGAAAGGCGAACCGCCCCACCTCCCCCTGGAAGGGATGGATGAGCGCCTGGTGACCCGATCGACCGGTCCGGGTGCGTCCCCCCGAAGCTTCCAGGTCCCAACCGGAACCGCGGAGGCGGGGGATCTCCACCATCCCTCCCGACTCGTGTCGCTCATCCCGGTCCACGTGGTACACCCCCACCGTGGCGCCCCGCCCCAGGAAGTTCTCCTCCACCATGGAGAGCCCATCGAAGCGGAGCCCCCCCTCCACCCGGACCCCCACGGAAAGCTTGGTGGTCCAATCGTCCCGGGTGTCCACCACGAGATGGAGGGTGCCATCGGGCTGGGGCACCGTGTAGGCGTCCGCCGAGGCCAGGAATCTGAACTCCCGGAGGATGCGGGCGCTCTCCCGGACCAGTTCTTCGTCGTGACAGTCCCCCGGGGCCACGAGGAGCTGGTCGGCGATGAACTCCCGGCGGGTGCGGATGTGGATGGTGTTGGCCAGCTCGTACGCCCACCGGATGCGGCGATCCCCGGGCATGGACGCGGGGTCGAAGATGGAATGGTTGTCGATGAAGATGTCGGAGATCCGGCCCGCCGGGCAGTCTCCCTGAGGCGCCACCCGGGTCACCTGTGCCGACAGCTCCGCAAGACCGGGAGCGTGGCCCCTCGGGTCCGGGAGGGACGGGAGGAGGACCGGGAGGCCCAGAAGGAGGAGGCAGGCCGTGATCCCCGACACGGGGAGGAGCGGGACCCTGGCCGGTGCCGGCGCCCGGTGGGACGGCCGTGGAAGGGGAAGGGGATGAGGTGGCATCGTCCCGGACTACCCCTCTCCGGGAGGCGGCGGTCCCCGGCGAACCGGGACAGGACGGGGGTTTGACACCCCCTTCGCCCCGGAATACCCTTTTCCCCTCCGGCTTCCCGCCTTCCCTTCCACAGGCCATCCCATGAGCCGACGCCGTCAGGCAGCCCTCGACTACCATGCCGACGGACGTCCCGGCAAGATCGAGGTCATCCCCTCCAAGCCCGTGGCCACGCAGAGCGAGCTGGCCCTGGCCTATTCCCCCGGGGTGGCCGAACCCTGCCGCGAGATCCACCGGGATCCCGACGAGGTCTTCCGCTATACGGCCCGGGGGAACCTGGTGGCCGTGGTGTCCAACGGGACGGCCGTGCTGGGCCTGGGGAACATCGGTCCCCTGGCCTCGAAGCCGGTGATGGAGGGGAAGGCCGTCCTCTTCAAGCGGTTCGCCGGAATCGACGTGTTCGACATCGAGGTGGACACGGAGGACCCGGAGGAGTTGATCCGGTTCTGCGAGCTCCTGGAGCCGACGGTGGGGGGGATCAACCTCGAGGATATCCGAGCCCCCGACTGCTTCCTGGTGGAAGAGCGCCTGAAGCAGTCCCTCCAGATCCCCGTCTTCCACGATGACCAGCACGGCACGGCCATCATCGCCGGGGCCGCGCTCCTGAACGCCCTGGAGATCACGGGAAAGGCCATCGACGACATCCGGGTGGTCTTCACCGGGGCGGGGGCTGCGGCCCTCTCCACCGCCGAGCACCTCGTCCGACTCGGGGTTCCCCGGGAGCACATCTTCCAGGTGGACATCCACGGGGTCATCCACGAGGGGCGGACCGTGGACATGAATCCGTACAAGGCCCGCTTCGCCCACGACACCCCGCATCGGACGGTGGGGGATGTCATGAGAGGGGCGGACGTCTTCGTGGGCCTGTCCGTCCGGGGGGCCGTCACCGCAGAGCAGGTGGCGTCCATGGCGGAGAACCCCATCATCTTCGCCCTGGCCAACCCGGACCCGGAGATCCTCCCCCACGAGGTGACGGCGGTCCGGTCCGACGCCATCATGGCCACCGGCCGCTCCGACTTCCCGAACCAGGTGAACAACGTCCTGGGATTCCCCTTCCTCTTCCGGGGGGCCCTGGACGTCCGGGCGCGGGAGATCAACGCGGAGATGATGATGGCCGCCACCCGGGCCCTCTCGGACCTGGCCCGGGCGGAGGTCCCGGAAGCGGTGGCCGCCGCCTACCAGGGCGAGGCCTTCCAGTTCGGTCGGGACTACCTCATCCCCAAGCCCTTCGACCCCCGGGTCCTCTTCTTCGTGGCTCCGGCGGTGGCCAAGGCCGCCATGGAGAGCGGAGTCGCCCGTCGGGAACTGGACCTGGAGCGCTACCGGGATCGTCTCATGGCCTCCCTGGGGCCAGGGAGGGAGGTGATCCGGTTCCTCACCGCCCGGGCCCGCCGGAGTCCCCCCCGGGTGGTCCTGGCCGACGGTCAGAACGACAAGGTGATCCGGGCCGCGGCCCAGATCGTGGAAGAGGGAGTGGCCCGCCCGGTCCTGGTGGGGAAGCCCCACAAGATCGAGCCCCGCGCCGAGGCCCTGGGGGTGGACCTCACCGGCGTGGAGATCGTGCACCCCGCCCTGGAGGACGTCCAGCGGTATGCGTACGCGGAGGAGCTCCACCGGAGGCGGCATCGGAAGGGGCTGACCCTGGCGGAGGCCCGCTCCAACCTGTACAAGCCCATCTATTACGCGGCCATGATGGTCCGGAGCGGGGATGCCGATGCCCTCCTCGCCGGGGTGGAGTCCAACTACCCCGAGGTCCTTCGCCCCGCCCTCGAGGTCATCGGGACCGCACCCGGCGTGTCCCGGGTGGCCGGGCTCTACATGGTGGCCCTCCGGAACCGGGACCCCCTCTTCTTCGCCGACACCACGGTGAACATCGACCCCTCCGCAGAGACCCTGGCGGAGGCGGCCATCCTCTCCGCCCGCTTCGTGGAGGATCTGGGGATCACGCCCCGCATCGCCATGCTCTCCTTCTCCAACTTCGGATCGGCGCCACACCCTGCCTCCCTCCGGGTCCGGCGGGCCGTGGAGCGGGTGAAGGAGCTGGCCCCCGAACTGGAGGTGGACGGAGAGATGCAGGCCGACACCGCCGTGAATCCCGACCTCCTGCAGGGGACGTACGGGTTCAGCGACCTGAAGGGCCCGGCCAACATCCTCATCTTCCCGAACCTTGCGGCGGCCAATGTCTCCTACAAGCTCCTGGCCCATCTGGGCGGCGCCGAGGTCATCGGTCCGATCCTCCTGGGAATGGCACAGCCCGTGCATATCCTGCAGCGGGGGAGCACCGCGCAGGATGTGGTGAACCTTGCCACCATCGCGTCGGTAGACGCGCAGCGGCCGTCGCCCCAAACTTGACGGGCGTGTGGCGAACCATTTCCAACCACGGGGAACGAGTACGATGACGATAAAGGTGAGCGAGGCGCACGGGGGCACCGGGGTCGCCAGTCGCAACGGTCTGGAGATCCATGGATTGGCGCCGTCGCAGCTGGTTCACTGGAACCTGTCCCCGGCGCGCCTCTACGAGCAGGCCCTCCTCCGGGGGGAGGGGGAGCTGGCCCACATGGGGGGCTTCGCCGCCAGCACCGTCCCCCACACCGGTCGCTCCCCCAACGACAAGTACACCGTGATGGAGGCCTCCACCCGGGACGAGGTGGACTGGGGGAAGGTGAACCGCCCCCTTTCGGAGGCCCACTTCGATGCCCTCCGGGCGGACGTGGTGGCCTACCTGAACCAGCGGGAGCTCTTCGTCCGGGACGCCCGGGCAGGGGAGGATCCCGAGGCCGGGATCCGGGTGCGGGTGGTGACCCCGAGCGCCTGGCACAACCTCTTCGCCTACAACATGTTCCTTCGGCCGGGCACCGATGAGCTGGTGGACATGTATCCCGACTTCACCGTCCTCCACGCCCCCGGGCTCGAGGCCGATCCGGCCCGGCATGGGACCCGCTCCAGCACCTTCGTGGCGGTGAACTTCGCTGCCCGGGAGGTGCTCATCGGGGGGACCCGCTACGCCGGGGAGATCAAGAAGTCCGTCTTCTCCGTCCTGAACTTCCTCCTCCCCGGTCAGGGGATCCTGCCCATGCACTGCTCCGCCAACGTGGGGGACGAGGGGGACGTGGCCCTCTTCTTCGGCCTGTCGGGCACGGGGAAGACCACCCTGTCCGCAGATCCCGACCGGGGGCTCATCGGGGATGACGAGCACGGCTGGGGGACCGACGGGGTGTTCAACTTCGAGGGGGGGTGCTACGCGAAGGTCATCAACCTCTCTGCCGAGGCGGAGCCCGAGATCTTCCAGGCCACCCAGATGTTCGGGACCATCCTGGAGAACGTGGTCCTGGGCTCCGACGACCGGAAGATCCGCTTCGACGACGGGAAGATCACCGAGAACACCCGGGCCTCCTACCCCATCCACTACATCCCGAACGCGGTCCTCCCCGGACGGGGCGGCCACCCGCAGAACGTCGTCTTCCTCACCTGCGATGCCTTCGGAGTCCTTCCCCCCATCGCCCGGCTCACCCCCGAGCAGGCCATGTACCACTTCCTGTCGGGGTACACCGCGAAGGTGGCGGGGACCGAGCGGGGGGTGACCGAGCCGAAGGCCGCCTTCTCCACCTGCTTCGGTGCCCCCTTCCTTCCCCGCCATCCCAGCGTCTATGCCCGCCTCCTGGGCGAGAAGATCCGGGAGCACGATGCCCGGGTGTGGCTCGTGAACACCGGCTGGTCCGGCGGTGGCTACGGTGTGGGTTCCCGGATCAAGCTGGCCCACACCCGGGCCATGGTGAAGGCGGCCCTGGCGGGAGAGCTGGATGGGGTGGAGACCCGCCAGGACTCCCGGTTCGGACTGGCCATCCCCGTGTCGGTCCCCGGCGTTCCCGACGTCCTCCTCACCCCCCGGGACACCTGGGAGGACGGCGAGGCCTACGACGACGCCGCGGAGAAGCTCGCGGGGATGTTCCGGGAGAACTTCGAACAGTACGCGGACCAGGTCTCCGAGGGGGTGCGGGGGGCCGGACCGCGTTGATTCCCCTCCCCGGGTGAGTCCCCACCCGCCCCCATCGGGCAGGAGGCCCCGCGCCGAGGCGCCCTCCCGCCGGGTATCCCCTTCCCTCCACCGGAGCCCATCCATGTATCGGGGAACCGCCTCCCCCCGCGATCCCGTGGTCCACCGCCGGGCCCGCTTCCCGGGGACCCCCTCCTTCCCGGCCCTCGTGCTGGTCCCCCTCCTGGCCCTCCCCGCCCTCGTGGGCGCCCAGGTCCCCGGGACGGTCCCCGCAGAGGCCGACGCCCCCGCACGCTACCACACCTTCCCCGACCTCCGGGGGCAGGCGGGGGAGCAGCAGGCCTGGGTGCAGGCGCGCCTGGACCGGGTCCTTCCGGAACTCATGCGGGAGTACGACGTCCACATGTGGGTCGTCTCCCAGCGGGAGTACGCCGAGGATCCGGTCTTCTTCTCCATCACCGCTCCCACCACCTTCGCCGCCCGGCGCCGCTCCATCTACATCTTCTTCGACCGGGGTCCGGAGGAGGGGGTGGAGCGCATCGCCCTGGGGGGAACCGCCCAGGGAGGGCTCTACGAGATGTACCGGTCCACCCGACCGGCCCCCACGGGGGAGACGGCGGAGCTCTGGGGAGACGAGCAGTGGCGTCTCTTCCGGGAGATGGTGGAGGACCGGAACCCCCGGAACATCGTCCTGAACATCGACGAGGAGCACGCCTTCGCCGACGGCCTCCACGCCGGGGAGCGGGAGGCGCTGGAGCGGGCCCTGGGGCCCTTCGTGGACCGGGTGAAGCGGGAGCCCCGCCTCGCCATCGACTACATCGCCCTGCGCATCCCGGAGATGATGCCCCGCTACCGGCAGATGATGGAGACGGTCCACGCCATGATCTCCGAGGCCTTCTCGGGCGCCGTCATCACCCCGGGGGAGACCACCACCGAGGACGTGGTCTGGTGGCTCCGGGAGAAGATCCGCTCCATGGGGATGAACACCTGGTTCCAGCCCTCCGTCTCGGTGCAGCGGGCCGGAGACATCCCGTCCGAGGGGCCCGTCGTGATCCAGCGGGGGGACCTGGTGTGGACGGACGTGGGGATCGACTTCATGGGCCTCACCACCGACACCCAGCACAACGGCTATGTCCTCCGGGAAGGGGAGACCCGGGTTCCCGAAGGCCTCCGGGTCTGCCTGGCCACCTCCAACCGCCTCCAGGACATCCTCCTGGAGCAGATGGAGCCGGGGCGCACGGGGAACGAGATCCTGGCGGCGGCCCTGGACCAGATGCGGAGCGAGGGCATCAACGGCACCATCTACACCCACCCCATCGGGGACCACGGGCACGGGGCCGGCCCCCTCATCGGACGGTGGGACGCCCAGGAGGGCGTTCCCGTCCGGGGCGACGTGGTGCTCCGTCCCTCCACCTGGCATTCCATCGAGCTTCAGGCCACCGTGTCCGTCCCGGAGTGGGACGGGAAGGAGGTGAGTTGCCGGCAGGAGGAGGAGGCCTATCTGGATGAGGCGGGGGAGCGCCACTGGGTCTTCCGGAGGCAGGAGCAGTTCCACCTCATCTGGTGACCGGCCCCACCCACACGAGCGCCACCCCCCCCCCCCCCCCCCCCCCCACCCCCCCCAACCCCCCCCCGG
>JBJHCB010000036.1:0-13083 GCA_050485805.1 Gemmatimonadota bacterium
GCCCCCTCTTCATGGCTCCACCGACCGGAGCGGTCGGCGCCGGGACGGTCAGACCCGGCCGGCCTCCATGGCGTGGAGGGTGTCGATCATCTTCTGCGCCGACTCCTCCATGTCGATGACGAGGGCGTCGATGCGGGAGACGAAGTAGTTGTGCGCGATGCTCACCGGGATGGCGATGGCCAGACCGGCCGCCGTGGTGAGGAGCGCCACCTTGATCCCTCCGGCCACCAGGGTGGCCTCCACCTCACCGGCCACCTCGATGGCCTGGAAGGCGATGATCATCCCGATCACCGTCCCGAGGAAGCCCAGGAGCGGGGCCACGTTCATGAGGGTGGCCAGGATCACGAGCCCCTTCTCGAGCTTGGTGAGCTCCAGAAGTCCCTGGTTCTCGATGGCCTTCATCACCCGGTCCGTGCCCTCGGCGCGACGCTCGAGGCCGGCCTGGAGGATGTTGGCGGCCGGGGAGTCCGACTCCTGGCAGAGGGTGAGGGCCTCGTCGATGCGCTGTTCCGCCAGGAGCCCGTTCACCTCGGAGAGGATCTTCTTCGTCTTGGAACTCTTGGCCAGGAGGTCGAAGAACTTCCAGATGATGACCAGGATCCCCAGGGCAAGACAGGCTCCCAGCGGGTACCGCATGAAGCCCATCTCCTCCCAGACGAAAACCATTTGCTCCCCGAAGGTCATGTCCGGAGAGTCCACTCCCGGGATCTGGAGGAGCAGAGCGTGCAGCTGCGTGAGACCGACCAAAAGGACCTCCCGCCAAAAGGGTTGAAGACCGAGATTGCACCGCACGAGGGGGTTCGAGCGGCCTACCGCTGTCATTGGAAGGTGGCATAATGAGCCGCCCGTTCCAACCTGTCAAGTCGGGCCCCGGGGGGTCGTTTCCACCTTGAGACAGGCCGCCCGATGCCCGTCCTCCCCCTCCCAGGCCCCGGTCTCGGGGAGCTTCTGCAGGCACTCGGGCCCCCGTTCCGGCCACCAGCAGCGGGGATGGAAGGGACACCCCCCGTCGCCGGCGTCGAGCCGGGCGCCGGGCTCCCCCCGGAGGAGGATCCGCTCCCCGTCCCGGGCGAGGGGATCGGCCACGGGAACGGCGGAGAGGAGGGCGCGGGTGTAGGGATGGCGGGGGGCCCGGTAGACCCGGTCCACCGGACCCGACTCCACGATCCGTCCCAGGTACATCACCGCCACCCGGTGGCTCACCTCCTCCACCACCGCCAGGTCGTGGGCGATGAACAGATAGGCGAGCCCCAGCTCCCCCTGGAGATCCCGCAGGAGCCCGGTGACCTGGGCCCGGACCGAGACGTCCAGGGCGGAGACGGGCTCGTCCAGGATCAGGAGCTCCGGCTCCACCGCCAGGGCCCGTGCGATCCCCACCCGCTGCCGCTGTCCTCCGGAGAACTCGTGGGGAAACCGGTCCCGGTGCTCCGGCCGGAGTCCCACCTGCTCCAGGAGTTCTCCCACCCGCCGCCGCCGGCCCGGAGCATCCCCCCCCAGCCCATGGACCCGGAGCACCTCCTCCAGGGCGGCTCCCACCCGGAGTCGGGGGTTCAGTGAGCCGTAGGGATCCTGGAAGACCATCTGGACGCGGCGACGGTGGGCGCGAAGCGCCTTCCGGTCCATGGCCCGGACATCCTGCCCGCGGTAGCGGACCTCCCCTCCGGAGGGCTCCACCAGTCGGAGGATCGCCCGGCCCGTGGTGGTCTTCCCGCACCCGGACTCCCCCACCAGACCCAGCGTCTCCCCCGCCCGGAGCTCCAGGGAGACGTCCTCCACGGCCCGGACCGTCCCCCGCCTCCCCAGGAGACCGGAGCGGCGTCCCGGATAGTCCTTCCGCAGATGCCTCACCTCGAGGAGGAGCTCTCCCGGCCCACTCATTCCTTCGCCTCCAGCCAGCACCGGGCGGTCCGGGGCTCCCTCGCTTCTCCACCGATCCCGAACAGGGGGGGGGCCTCCCCTCGGCAGAGGTCCCATGCCCACGGGCATCGGGGGGCGAAGCGACACCCCGGGGGCCAGGCTCCGGGCTCCGGGACGCCCCCGGGAATGGGCCTCGCGTGCCCATCTCCTCCCACCCGGGGCAGGGCGCCCAGGAGCCCCCGGGTATAGGGATGGCGGGGCTCCCGGAAGAGCTCCGACGTGGGGGCCTTCTCCACCACCTGACCGGCATACATCACCACCACCCTGTCGCAGGTCCCCGCCACCACTCCCAGGTCGTGGGTCACCAGGAGGAGACCCATTCCCCTGCTTCGGCGCAGCTCCAGCAGCCGCTCCAGGATCTCCGCCTGGGTGGTCACGTCCAGGGCCGTGGTGGGCTCGTCCGCCACCAGGAGGTCCGGCTCGCACGCCAGGGCCGCCGCCAGCATGACCCGCTGCCGCATCCCGCCGGAGAGTTGATGGGGATACTGCCGGAGCCGCTCCCCGGGGTCCGGGAGCCCCACCTCCGCCAGGAGGCCCGCCGCGCGCTCCCGGGCCTCCTTCCGGGACATCCGCCGGTGGGCCAGGATCGCTTCCTCCACCTGTGTCCCCACCCGCAGGACGGGATTCAGCGAGGTCATGGGCTCCTGGAAGACCACTCCCACCCGCTCCCCCCGGATCCGCTGGAGCCCTCGTTCGGAGCGACCCACCAGCTCCTCCCCCTCCAGGCGGATGGAGCTTCCCGGAAGGATCCGCCCTGCCGGAGGCAGGAGGGAGGGGATGGACAGGGCCGTCACCGTCTTCCCGCATCCCGACTCCCCCACCACCCCCACCACCTCGCCCCGGGCCACCGAGAAGGAGACCCCGTCCACGGCCAGGACCGGGCCGGCGTGGGTGGCGAAGGCGACCCGCAGATCCCGCACCTCCAGGAGGTCCGGTGGAGGCATGGCGGCCACGTCAGCCCCGCATCCGGGGGTCCAGGGCGTCCCGGAGCCCGTCCCCCGCGAGATTGAAGGCGAGGACGGCCCCCACGATGGCCAGGCCCGGGAAGGTGGCCACCCACCAGGCCCCCAGGAGGTGATCACGCCCGCCGGCCACCATCCGGCCCCAAGAGGCCACCGGCTCCTGGACCCCCAGCCCCAGGAAGGAGAGGATGGCCTCCAGGACGATGGTGTCCCCCACCCCCAGGGTGGCGGCCACCACCACGGGAGCCAGGACGTTGGGTACCACGTGGCGGAGGACGATGCGTCGTCGGCTGAAACCCAGGGCCTCGCCGGCCAGGATGAACTCCCGCTCCCGGAGCCCCAGCACCTCGCCCCTGACGATGCGGGTCACCTGGGGCCACTGGGTGAGCCCCAGGAGAAGGACCAGAAGGGTGGTGGAGGGCTGGAAGAGGGCCACCACGACGATGAGGAGGACGAGGCGGGGGAAGGCCAGCATCAGGTCCACGAGGCGCATCACGAGCCCGTCCACCTTCCCTCCCAGGTACCCGGCCACCGCCCCCAGGCCGGTGCCGATCACCAGGGCGAGGGAGACGGCCAGGACGGCGATGGAGAGGGAGACCCGGGCTCCGTAGAGGAGCCGGGAGAGGATGTCCCGGGCGAAGGGATCGGTGCCCAGCAGATGGGCTCGGGAGGGGGGGGTGAGGCGGCCCGCCACGATGTCCCCCTGGAACGCGGGGTCGAAGGGAGCCAGGAAGGGGGCGAGGAGGGCCACCGCCCCGAGGGCCGCCACGGCCGCCGTGCCCACCACCGCCGCGCGGTTCCGCCGGAAGACGGTCCACCCCTCTGCCCAGGGCCCCCTGCCGGCCCGCTGGGACGGCTGCCGTCGATCCCACTGCGCCAGTGCGGGGCCCAGCACCCCGAGCAGGACCAGGGTGAGGAGCGCCACCTGCGCCTCCAGGGCACCGCCGGGTGCGGCCACCACCCGCTCCCAGCGGGTCAGGAGGAGGAGCCAGAAGCCGGTCCAGGAGAGAAGAGCCGCGGCCCCGGTGGCGCGCCGGCCCTCCCGGAAGGCCGTCCACCCGGGGATGACGAGGTCCACCCACCGCACCCCTCCACCCCGCTCCCCCGTCCTGCCGGGATCCCCCTCCCCCGCCACGGACCCGGTCCGGTCACCCATGGCCGGCCTGTCGGTGGCGGATCCGGGGATCCGCCGCCGCATAGAGGAGGTCCGCCAGGAGGTTCCCCGCCACCACCGCCAGGGTGAAGAGGAGGCTCCCGGCCAGGACCACGGGGTAGTCCCGCTGGAAGATGGCGTCCACCATGAGCTTCCCCATTCCCGGCCAGGCGAAGACCGTCTCGACCACCACCGCTCCGCTGAACAGGAAGGGGAGGTAGAGGCCCAGGAGGGTGATGACGGGGAGGAGCGCGTTGCGGAGGGCGTGGCGGAGGATCACGGTCCGGCTGGGAAGACCCCGGGCCCGGGCGGTTCGGATGTAGTCCTGGCGAATGACCTCCAGCATGCTGGCGCGGGCGTAGCGGGCCACCCCCGCCGCCAGGACCAGGGCGAGGGAGAGGGAGGGGAGGACCAGGTGTCGGACCCGGTCCCCGATCCGCCCCAGGGGGGAGAGGGCGGCATGATCCAACGAGACCATGCCCGAGGCCGGGAACCAGATGGGCCAGCCCCACGTCACCCGGGCATGGAGGCTGAACACCAGGATGAGCATGAGGGCCAGCCAGAACGACGGCATGGAATAGAAGAAGAGGGCCCCCAGGCTCAGGCCCCGATCCGCCAGGGTGTCGTGCCGGACCGCTTGCACCACCCCGATCCCCACCCCCACGAGGAAGGCCAGGGACAGGGCCACGCCGGCGAGGAGGAGGGTGTTGGGGAGGGCCTGCAGGACCACGTCCCGGACCGGCTGGTTCCGGGCCAGCGACATCCCGAAGTCCCCCCGGGCCATGGACGTCACCCAGCGGACATACCGGACCGGGACGGGGGCGTCGAGGCCCAGGTTCCGCCGGACCTGCTCCTGGGCCTGGGCGGACACCCCGGGTCCGGTGTAGTAGGACACCGGATCCCCTGGGGCCAGGTGGAGGAGGAAGAAGACGCCAGTGGCCACCCCCACCAGGAGGGGGACGGCCCAGGCCAGCCGGCGGAGCAGGTAGACGCCCACGTGGGGGAGTCGCTCAGCCGGCCCTCACCGGCGACCGCGCAGCTCGGCGGGGACCCACCACCCCGCCACGTTCACCAGATCCCCCCGGACATCGGTGACCACGCCCTCCAGGCGGGGGCCCACCCCGGCCAGGCGGCGGGGGAAGTAGAAGTAGGTGAAGGGCTGGAGCTCCACCAGCCGCTCCTGGTACTCGTGCCAGAGGGGGAGGGCCTCGTCCCGGTCCGTGAGGAGGGGAAGGGTGTCCAGGAGGTGGTCCATCCTCTCGTCCCGGAGTCCCGACCAGCCGAAGGGGGTCTCGGCCGCCCGGGAATGGAAGAGGTCCGTGTCGTCCACCCGGAACTCGGTGGCCCAGGACATGATCACCCCGTCGAATTCCCGGGTGGCGGGGTTCGTGATGCGGGAAACCAGCGTCCCCCACTCCAGGACCTCCTGGCGCAGATCCACCCCGATCTCCCGGAGCTGAGCCTGCATGAACTGGGCGATCCCCTCCCGCTGCAGGCTCCCGGGATGGTAGAGGATGGAGAGCTCCAGGCGCTCCCCGTCCCCGTTCCGGCGGATCCCGTCCCCGCCCCGCTCCCCCCAGCCGGCCTCGTCCAGGAGGGCCCCGGCCGCCGCCGGGTCGTGGCCCAGGGCGTCCCGGATCCCCTCGTGAAAGGCCCAGTGGAAGGGGGGGACCCCGGCGTTGGCCACCGCGCCGTAGCCCTGGAGCACCGCCTGCACCACCTGGGACCGATCGGTTCCCAGGGTGAGGGCGCGGCGAACCCGGGCATCGGCCAGGTAGGGGCGACGGGTGTTCCACCCCACGAAGACATACCCCCGGAAGGGATAGTCCCTGAGCTCCACCCCCTCGGTGGCGAGGATCCGGGAGGCCTGGTCGGGGGGCGGCGCGATGTACAGGTCCAGATCCCCCGTCAGGAGCTCCGTCAGGAGGGTGGTCTGTTCGGCGATGGGCCGGTAGACGTAGCGCTCCAGATAGGGCGGTCCCCCCAGGGCCTGGGGGAAGTCGGGATTCCGGCGGAAGCTCCAGGCGCCATCCGCTCCGTGGTCCTCGAAGACGAAGGGCCCGTTCCCCACCGGGCAGCGGGTACCGAAGGGGTGCTCCCGGAGGGACTCGGGGGCGACATCCCCCAGGAGGTGGGCGGGGAGGACGGAGGTGGAGCGCCATGGGTCCAGGGCGTCGGCATGGGGCCGCATCCGGAACCGGACCGTGTGGTCGTCCAGGACCTCCACCCCCTCCTCGCCGGGAAGGTAGTGGGCCCAGTACGCGGCGTTGGGAAACCCGGTGCGGGGGTCCGTGGCCCGGAGGTAGGTGAAGGCCACGTCATGGGCCGTGGTGGGGGTGCCGTCGTGCCAGCGGACATCGTCCCGGAGGTGGAACACCACCCCGGTTCCCTCGGGATCCACCTCCCAGCTCCGGGCCAGCCAGGGCTGGGGCCTGAGCTCCTCGTCAAAGCGGAGGAGGGTCATGAGGTGGATGAATACCTGGTGCTGGTTCGCCACATAATCCGTGGAAACCAGGGCATTCATTCCACCGGCCAGGACCCCCGAGCCCCCCACCACCGCCGTCCCCCCGTAGCGGTCCCCCGTGGGCTGGGCCACGCCGCCCAGGTGCGCCTGCACCTGGGGGAGGACCTCCCGGCAGAATTCCGGGAGCGCCTGGAGCGCCCGCTCGCCGGCATCGCCCCCGCATCCGGCGACGGCCGCCAGGAGGAATCCCGCGCCCACGAGGCGGGAGAGGGGGGGACGGAGGGAAGGCGGGCGGGAAGGAACGGGATGGGGCACCATCACGGGGTCTCCGGGACAGGACGAGGAAGGGTGGGGAGGCGGGGAGGCGGACCGCGAAACCACCGGGGAGAGGCCCGTCCCTCCCCGTCGGGGGTGCGTCACCGGCGCCAGGTCCATGACGGGGATTGATAGTGCGGGAGGATCGACCTCGCCACCTCCATCTCCCCGGGAAGCAGCTCTCCACGTCGCCATTCTCCCCCGAAGCGCCCCGCCAGCGCGCTCTCCAGGGCGCCGGCCACCACCGGGAAGCCGTGGCCCCGGTGTCCCGGCTCCAGGAGCTCCGCCAGGGTCACGGCTCCGGCCGCCTCCGACCCGCCGGGACCCGGCCCACCCGGACCCTCCGGCGGGCCGGCTCGACGGGGGCCCGGACCCCGCTCCCCCACTCCCGGCGGGGCCCGGAAGGCCGCCAGGGAAAGGGTGGGAGGAGCCAGCAGGAGGGAGCCGTGCTGCAACAGGCTCCCGTCCACCCGGGCCTGGGCGCTCCCCACCAGCTTCCGTCCGCCCACGGTGACCTCCCCCGGGGCGGCCTCCGCGAAACAGTCCCCCGCGGATGGCGGGGGCGCGGCCCCCGTCCGCGGCGCGGCCCGGGCCGCCACCCCCAGGGAGCGGAGCGCCTCCACCAGGGCGGCGTTCACCTGGAGGTAGGCTTCCCGGAGGCCCCCCAGTGCCCGGAGGGGAAGGACCACCGCGTAGGTGAGCTCCCGGTCGTGGAGGACTTCCCGCCCCCCGGTGGGGCGGCGGACCACCTCCCCTCCCACCAGGGGAGCGACTCCCTCGTCGTAGCGACCCCGGGCCGGCTGGTTGCGGCCGAAGGAGAGGGTGGGGCGGGACCACCGGTACACCCGGAGGACCGCCTCTCCCGGGGGCCTGCACCGGGCAAGGGCCTCATCCACCGCCATGTTCCAGGCCGCGGGAGCCGGGGGGTCCCGAAGGATGCGCCACCGGAGGGGCGGGGCGTCCCGGGGCGCACCGGCGTCCCCGGCCTCGCCGGAGCCCCGGTCCGAGTCGGGGGCCAGGAGGCTACAGCTCCAGGGCGTCGCCGGCCCCCAGGATCTCCACCCCCGCCCGATCCCCCACCTCCCGGGCGAAGGCCGAGGCGTCCTGCCGGATGAGGTCGAAGGTGTCGTAGTGGATGGGGACCACCTGGGAGGGCCGGATGAAGTCGATGGCCCGCACCGCGTCCTCGGGCCCCATGGTGAAGTTGTCTCCGATGGGCAGGAGGGCCAGGTCCACCTGGTCCCGGAGGAGCTGCATGTCCATGAGGAGGGCGGTGTCCCCGGCATGGTAGATCCGGGTTCCGTCCACGTCGAAGAGGAACCCGCCGGGCACGGTGGTCCACTCCCCCGTTTCGTCCCCGTGCACCTGCCCCCCGTGGAGCGCCGCCGTCATCTTCACCCGACCGAAGGGGAAGTCGAAGCCCCCACCGATGTGCATGGGGTGGACGTTCTCCACCTCCTTCGAGTCGGCGAACATGGCGATCTCGAAGGTGGACACCAGGGTGGCTCCCGTGCGCTTCGCCAGGGGAATGGCATCGGCGAAGTGGTCGGAGTGGCCGTGGGTACAGAAGACGTAGTCCACTCCGTCCACCTCGTCGAGGCCCATGTCCGCCACGGGACTTCCCTCGAACCAGGGGTCGATGACGATCCGGGTGCCCTCTCCCGTCTCCAGGGAGAAGGTGGAGTGTCCGTGGTAGGTCAGCTTCGCCATGGTCGCGTGTGCCTCCTGCTGGGTTGAATCGGGGTGGGGGTAGGTTCGGGTGGCGCCCGCCGGCCACAAGGCCCGGCGCTCACCCCTCGGCCACCCCCGCGTAGCTCTCCACCGGCGGACAGGCGCAGACCAGGTTCCGGTCGCCGTAGGCGTTGTCCACCCGGCGGACGGTGGGCCAGAACTTGCTCTCCCGGGTCCAGGGCGCCGGGAAGGCGGCCTCCTCCCGGGAGTAGGGATGGGTCCACTCCTCCCGGAGCACGGATGCGGCGGTGTGCGGGGCGTTGCGCAGCGGGTTGTCCTCCCGGTCCAGGAGCCCCAGCTCCACCCGGCGGATCTCTTCCCGGATGGCCAGGAGGGCCTCGCAGAAGCGATCCAGCTCCTCCCTGGACTCGGACTCGGTGGGCTCCACCATGATGGTCCCGGGGACGGGCCACGACATGGTGGGGGCATGGAAGCCGTAGTCCATGAGGCGCTTGGCCACGTCCTCCTCGGTGATTCCGCTGGATTTCCGAAAGGGGCGCAGGTCCAGGATGAACTCGTGGGCCACCCGGCCGTTCCGTCCCCGGAAGAGGACGTCGAACTCGCCGTCCAGGCGCCTGGCCATGTAGTTGGCGTTCAGGATGGCCACCTCGGTGGCCCGGGTGAGGCCCCGGGAGCCCAGGAGGGCCATGTAGGCCCAGGAGATGAGGAGGATGGAGGCGCTCCCCCACGGCGCCGCCGAGACGGGGCCGATGGCCCGTTCGCCTCCGGTGGGGATCACGGGGTGCCCGGGCAGGAAGGGAGCCAGGTGCGCCGCGGCGCAGATGGGCCCCATCCCGGGACCCCCACCCCCGTGGGGGATGGCGAAGGTCTTGTGGAGGTTGATGTGGATGACGTCGGCCCCATAGTCCCCGGGCCGGCAGAGCCCCACCTGGGCGTTCAGGTTCGCCCCGTCCAGGTACACCTGACCGCCGTGGTCGTGGATGACCTGGCACACCTCCCGGATGTGCTCCTCGAAGACCCCGTGGGTGGAGGGGTAGGTGATCATCACCGCCGCGAGGCGCTCGGAGTGGGCCTCCGCCTTCGCCTTCAGGTCGGCCAGATCGATGTTCCCGTCCTCGTCGCACTTCACCACCTGAACCTTCATCCCCGCCATCACCGCAGAAGCCGGGTTCGTGCCGTGGGCGGAGGAGGGGATGAGGCAGACGTCCCGGTGTGCCTCCCCCCGGTCCCGGTGCCACGCCCGGATCACCAGGAGTCCCGCGTATTCCCCCTGGGCGCCGGAGTTGGGCTGCAGGGAGACGGCCGGGAGCCCGGAGATCTCGGCGAGCCAGGCCTCCAGGTCGCGGATCACCCGCTGGTACCCCCGGGCCTGCTCGGGAGGCGCGAAGGGGTGCACCCGGCCGAACTCGGGCCAGCTCACCGCCATCATCTCCGCGGCGGCGTTGAGCTTCATGGTGCAGGAGCCCAGGGGGATCATGCTCGTGTTCAGGGAGAGATCCTTCCCCTCCAGCCGTCGCATGTACCGCATCATCTCGGTCTCGGAGCGGTACCGGTGGAAGACGGGGTGGTCCAGGAAACCTGAGGTCCGGTGGAGCCCCTGGGGAAAGGCCATGCCCTCCCCTGCATCGCGGAAGAGGGCCTCCGGCTCGGGGAGGTCCGCCACCTCCGGGGTGAAGAGATCCAGGATCCGACCCAGCTCCTCCACCTCCACCGCCTCGTCCAGCGCGATCCCCAGGGTCCCGTCCCCGAAGTCCCTGAGGTTGATCCCCGCCTCCGTCGCCCGTCGCAGGACCTCCGGCGCCTGGGGGGCCCCGGGGCGGACCCGGAGGGTGTCGAAGAAATGGCGGGTCAGGACGGTGTGCCCCAGCCGCCCGAGGCCGGTGGCCAGGACCCGGGTCAGGTCATGGACCCGGAGGGCGATCCTCCGGAGCCCCTCGGGGCCGTGGTAGACGGCATACATGGAGGCCATGACCGCCAGGAGCACCTGCGCCGTGCAGATGTTGGAGGTGGCGCGCTCCCTCCGGATGTGTTGTTCCCGGGTCTGGAGCGCCATCCGGAGGGCGGGGTTCCCGTCGGCGTCCACCGAGACGCCGATGATCCGTCCGGGCATCCGCCGCTTGTACTCGTCCCGGGCCGCCATGTACGCCGCGTGGGGTCCCCCGTACCCCAGGGGGACGCCGAAGCGCTGGGTGTTGCCCACCACCACATCGGCCCCCATCTCCCCCGGGGGGACCAGGAGGGCCAGCGCCAGGAGGTCCGCCGCCACCACGGTGCGCACCCCCGCCCCCCGAGCGGCGGAGATCCAGGGACGGAGGTCCCGGACCTCTCCCTGGGTGTCGGGATAGGCCAGGAGCACCCCGAAGGCCCCGGACCAGGGGGCAGACGCGGGCTGCAGCTCCTCCAGGTCCATCTCCGCCACCTCCACCCCCAACGCCTCGGCCCGGGTCCGGACCACCGCCAGTGTCTGGGGATGACAGCGGGAGTCCACCAGGAACGTGCTCCGTCCCTCGCCGACGCCGTCCAGGAAGAGGCCCATGGCCTCGGCGGCAGCCGTGCCCTCGTCCAGGAGGGAGGCGTTGGCGATGTCCAGTCCCGTCAGGTCGATGACGGCGGTCTGGAAGTTCAGGAGGGCCTCCAGCCGCCCCTGGGAGATCTCGGCCTGGTAGGGGGTGTACTGGGTGTACCAGCCGGGGTTCTCCAGGATGTTCCGGAGGATCACCGGGGGCGTCACCGTGTCGTGGTACCCCATCCCCAGATAGGAACGGAACGGGCGGTTCCGGGCCGCGAGCTCCCGGAGCCGGGCCAGGAGCCGGGCCTCGGAAAGCCCGTCCTCGGTCCCCTCACCCAGGTGGAGCGGTCGGTCCATGCGGATGGCCGGGGGAACGGCGTCGGCCATGAGGGCATCCAGGGAATCATACCCCAGGAGGGCCAGCATCTCCTGGATGTCCTCCTCCCTGGGGCCCACGTGACGGGCGACGAAGCGGTCGGTGCGTTGGAGGCTGCGGGCCTGGGCCATGGTCATCCCTGGCGGATCCGGAGGGTGGGGAGGGGGAGGATCGGGAGGGAACGGGTGGAATGGGGTCGCCGCCGGCCGTCGCCGCGTGCCCATGGAGGTCGCATGGGGGTCGGAGGGAGGTCAGGCGCCCGTGGACCGGCCACCGGGGCCGGAGAGGCGTCTGAAACCCCGGGGGGCCTCCGCCGTTCCTGGCCGGGGCCCCCGGGGGAGACCGCGGGTCAGCCCTCGCCCACCAGCTCCCGGTAGGCGCCGGCATCCAGGAGGCGGTCCAGCTCCCCGGCGTCGCCCAGGCGTACCCGGAGCATCCACCCGCCCCCGTAGGGGTCGGAATTCACGAGGGATGGGTCGTCATCCAGCGCGCGATTCACCTCCACCACCTCGCCGGTGACGGGGGCGTAGAGGTCGCTCACCGCCTTCACCGCCTCGATGGTCCCGAAGACGTCCATGCGGGTGAAGCGGTCCCCTTCGGCGGGGAGCTCCAGGAAGACGATGTCCCCCAGCTCACCCTGGGCGTAGTCGGTGACGCCCACCAGATACACTCCGTCCTCTCCGGTGGACTTCAGGTACTCGTGCTCCTCCGTGTAGAGCAGGTCGTCGGGGATGTGGGACATGCGGCCTCCGTGAAAGGTGGGCGTTCACTGGCGGGAATAGACCCTCCCCCGGGGGGACCGTCAACGGCCCCGGAGGCGCCGCCCGCCGTACGGGTGGATTTCTCGTGCCGACTTCAAGAGATTTGACCCCTCGATCCACACGATCCCTGGTAGCGGAGCGGCCCCGGAGCGGCTCCGTGCATCGGTCTTCACGAACCGCAGGAGAGGCTCCCATGTCCACGACCCTGGCCGACGGCATCCGCCCCGCCCTCACCTCCCTCACCGAAGAGGAGGGGATGTTCCAGGAGGCGGTGCGGGACTTCGCCCTCGCTGAGGTGGCCCCCCGGGTCTCCTCCATGGACGAGGAGCAGAAGATGGACAAGGGCCTCATCGATCAGCTCTTCGAGCTGGGCCTCATGGGGATCGAGATCCCCGAGGAGCATGGGGGAGCCGGGAGCAGCTTCTTCACCTCGGTGCTGGTGGTGGAGGAGCTGTCCCGGGTGGATCCCGCGGTGGGGGTGCTGGTGGACGTGCAGAACACCCTGGTCATCAACGCCCTCCTTCGCTGGGCCTCCGACGCGCAGAAGGCGGAGTGGTTCCCCCGCCTGGCGTCGGACACGGTGGGAGCCTACGCCCTCTCCGAGGCGGGCTCGGGCTCCGACGCCTTCGCCCTGGCCTGTCGGGCGGAGAAGGACGGCGACGACTACGTCCTGAACGGGCACAAGCTCTGGATCACCAACGGGAACGAGGCCGGGCTGTACCTGGTCTTCGCCACCGTGGATCCCGACGCAGGCTACCGCGGGATCACCGCGTTCCTCGTCCCCCGGGACACCCCGGGCTTCTCCGTGGGGAAGAAGGAGGACAAGCTGGGAATCCGCGCCTCCTCCACCACCGAGATCCTCTTCGAGAACTGCCGCATCCCCGCATCGGCCGTCATGGGTGAGGTGGGGAAGGGGTACAAGATCGCCATCGAG
>JBJHCB010000037.1:0-12983 GCA_050485805.1 Gemmatimonadota bacterium
GGGCGGTCCCATCCCAGGTACTCGGCGTGGAAGGGGGAGGGGGGCATGGCCGGAGGAAGCGGAAGGGCGGGGGCGGTGGGGGGCGTCGGGGTCGGGAAGGTGGGCGCCCGGGGGTGGGAGGGAAAGGGTCCGTCGGGCCCCTCCCCCCGGCCTGCGCCCCGGTCCGTTCGGGCGCCCTACCCTCGGGAGCCGGTCCGCCCCGGCCCCCGCGCCCCCCAGTACCGGGCGGAGAGGGTGACGAGGCGTACCGCCATGAGGGTCACGATCCCCCACCAGACGCCGGGAAGCCCCCACCCCATGGGGAGGACCAGGAGGAGCACCCCTGCCGCAGCCACCCCGGACACCACCATCTGGACGGCCAGGAAGCGGAAGTCCTCCGTCCCCATGTAGATCCCGTCCCAGACGAACACCAGGGCGTTGAGGGGCTGCATCCAGATGACGAAGGGAAGGACCCGGGCCACCTCCCGGAGCGTTGCGGCGTCGTCGGTGAAGACCCGGGGTAGGAGTGGCCCCACCGCCAGGAAGAGCAGGGTGAGGGCCACTCCCGTCAGGAGTCCCCAGAGGAGGAGGCGGTGGGTCACCGCCCGGAGCGCCTGGGCCCGCCCCTCCCCGCGATACCGTCCCACCAGGGCCTGGGCCGCCACCGCCACCGCGTCCACCACCAGGGCCAGGAGGATCCAGAGCTGCTGGGCCACCTGGTGTCCTGCCACCTGGGCCGTCCCCACCCGGGTGGCCACGGCGGTGGCCAGGGTCAGCGTCCCGATGAGGGACAGGGTCCGCACCAGAAGCTCGCCCCCCACCCGGAGGAAGGGGAGGAGCTCCCGGGGTCGGGGGAGACGGGGGGCGTTCCCCAGGAGATCCCGGCGGGGTCCGAAGAGGAGGAAGAGGAAGCCCGCCGCACCGGCCCACTGGGCCGCCACCGTGGCCCACGCGGCCCCGGCCAACCCCCACCCCAGCCCGAAGATGAGGATGGGGTCCAGGACCAGGTTCACCCCGTTGAGGGCCAGGGTCACGACGAAGGGGGTGCGGGTGTCCTGGAAGCCCCGGAACGCCCCATGTCCGGCCATGATGAGGAGCACCGCAGGTCCGGCCAGGGCCCGGATCCGGAGGTACTCCAGGGCCGGCTCCCGGAGCTCCCCGACGGCCCCCATGAGCCCCACCAGGACACCACCCGACGCCAGGAGGACCGCAGTGGCCGCGAGGCCGGTGATCACCGCCAGGGTGAGGGCCTGGAGCACCACCCGCCCCGCTTCGTCCCGGTCCCCCCGGCCCAACGCCCGGGCCACCCGGGGGGTGGTCCCGTAGGCCAGGAAGTTGAAGACCACGAAGGCCAGGGAGAAAAGGGCGGCATTGACGCCCAGGGCCGCCAGGGGGACGGTCCCCAGCCGCCCCACGTACGCCGTGTCCACCAGGGAAACCAGGGGGTCGGCGGCCAGGGCCCCCAGGGCGGGAAGGGCCAGCGCGCCGATCTCCCGGTCCAGGGCCCGGCCCCGGGGAGCGCCCTGGGGAGGGCCCTGGGGAACGGCCGGAGCAAGACCGGCCTCCGGGGGATGGGACATGGAGCTCCGGCAGGAGGGGTGGGGGTGGATCCGCGTCCCCAAGCTCACTCCGCCCCGACCCGTCGTCCATCCCCCGCGACCTGCTATCTTCCCCGGAGGGCGCCCATGCCCGCCCCCCGCCCCGACCCCGGCGGCGGGGACCCCTTCCACCCACCCCTTCCCCTCCCGGAGATCCAACCACCGATGCAGAACCTCATCATCCGGCTCTTCGTGAACGCCGTGGCCCTCTGGGTGGCCGCTCGGCTGGTCACCGGCATCGAGCTCGCGGGGGAATTCTGGCCCGTCCTCCTCGTGGCCGCGGTCTTCGGGCTGGTGAACGCCCTCATCAAGCCCCTGGCGCTCCTCCTCTCCTTCCCGGTGGTGGTCCTCACCCTGGGCCTCTTCACCATCGTGGTGAACGCCCTCATGCTCATGCTCACGGCCGCCCTGGTGGACGCCCTCACCGTGGTGGGGTTCTGGGCCGCCCTCCTGGGAAGCCTGCTCATCTCGCTGGTGAGCTTCCTCTTCTCGGTCCTGCTCCCGGAGAAAGCGGATTGAGCCCCCCCGGGGAGGCTCGCCCCGGGCCGGGGAGGACCCGGGTGAACGGGGCCCCATCCTCCCGTCTCCCCTCCCCGAACCCCCTCCCCACACCGGGGTAGTTGGGGCGCTCGTCGGTCCCAACGCTGCCCTCCGACCCTCTGCCCCATGCCCACCGCCCCGGAAATGCCTCCCTGCACCCGCCCCCTCCCCCGGTCCCGTCGGCCCCGGGTCGCCCCCGCCCTCCTGGCGGGAGCCCTGGCGCTCCTCCCCCTCACGGCCGCGGCCCAGGAGGATGGGGTCCGATGGCGGAATACCTCGGAGTTCTCCTTCCTGGTGAATGACGGGAACGCCGTCCAGCGCTCCCTGGGCCTCCGGAACGCCCTCCGTCGGGCCTCTCCCAGGGGTGAGCTGCGGCTGGACGTGGCCACCCTGCGGACCGACGCCACCCGCATCGAGCGGCGGGCGGTGGGGAGCGTGGACGGCTTCACGGTGGAGGAGGAGCGGGAGACGGAGCGCACCGCAGAACGCTGGTCCGCCCAGGGACGGTACGACCGGAACCTGAACCGGATCCTCTTCGCCTACGGCTCCACGGGCTGGGAGCGGAACACCTTCGCGGGCTTCAACTCCCGGACCATCGTCTCCAGCGGGGCCGGCGCCCGGGTGGGCCGGGAGGACGTGTGGGAATTCAAGGTGGGCGCGGGTCTCACCTACACCTTCCAGGACGACGTGGACCCGGACCCCGATGGCCTGAACCGCTTCGCCGGGCTCCGGAGCACCCTGGACTACGAGCACCGCATCTCCGCCTCCACCCAGCTCGAGGTGGCCTGGGTGGTGGACGCCAACGCCCAGGAATGGAACGACGTCCGGGGCGACCTCTCCCAGTCGCTGGCCACCTCCCTCACCGATCGGCTGGCCCTGAAGACCACCCTCCAGTTCCTCCTGGACAACGACCCCCCGCTGCAGCGGGTTCCCCTCCTGGACCCCACCGGCTCCGACACCGGCTCCACGGTGCTGGTCCCCCTACGGAAGCGGGACCAGGCGATCTCGGTGGCCCTGGTCCTCACCCTCTGAGGCGGAGGAGGGCACCCCGGGGCCCCGAGCCCCAGGGCTCCAACGCCCGGACGGGGGATCCCCTCAGGAGAAGCCCAGCCAGACGGCGCCCATCATGACCAGGGCCGCCGCGGCCATGAGCTTCAGCAGGAGGGGGAGGCAGAAGCGGAACCACCGGTCGTAGGGGATCCCCGCCATCCCCAGGATCCCCATGAGGACCGCGTTGGTGGGGATGATCATGTTGGCCAGCCCGTCCCCGAACTGGTAGGCCAGGACGGAGACCTGCCGGGTCACCCCCACCAGGTCCCCCAGGGGGGCCATGAGGGGCATGGTGACGAAGGCCTGCCCGCTCCCCGAGGGGATGAACAGGTTCAGGATCGTCTGCATCCCCAGCATCCCCACGGCGGCCAGCTCCGGACCCACCTGGGAGAGGGGGAGGGAGAGGGCGTAGACGATGGTATGGAGGATCTGTCCGTCCTCCATGACCAGGGCGATCCCCCGGGCCACCCCCACCAGGAGGGCCGTCTCCGTCAGGTCCATGGCCCCCCGGACGAAGCGCTCTGCCGTGTGGCTCGGTCCGATCCGCCCCACCACCGCCGTGAAGAGGGCCAGGATGACGAAGGCCGCCCCCAGCTCGTTGAGATACCATCCCCGGGTGGCGATCCCCCACACCGCCGTCCCCAGCGCCGCCACGAAACCCGCAAGGATGAGGAGGTGGGCCCCGGTCATGGGGGGATATTCCCGGGGCGGATCGCCGGCCTCGGGGATCTCCACGTCCCGTACCAGGCTGGCGGAGGGGTCCTCCTGGACCCGCTTCGCGTAGCCACGGACGTGGTGCACCCCGATGAGCACGAAGGGAACGAGGAGGGCCAGCCGCACCGGCCACCCCGAATAGGTGGGGATGTCGGCGATCCCCTGGGCCACCACGATGGTGTACTGGTTGAAGGCGGCGATCCCGTACCCGATCCCGTATCCGGCCACGATCATCCCCACCGCGGTCATGGCGTCCATCCGGAGGGCCCGACACAGCGCCACCAGGATGAGGACGAAGGGGATGTACTCCCCCGCCGCCCCCATCACACTCGAGGCCAGGGCGAAGGTGAAGATGACCACGAAGATGAGGGCCGTGGGCCGGGAGCTGAACCGCTCCAGGAGTCGCCCGAGGAGGGCGTCGATGGTCCCGGTGGCCCGGATCACCGCCAGGACCCCCCCGATGATGAAGAGAAAGAAGATGATGTCCTGGGCGGCGGCGAAGGCCCGGGGCACGGCGGTGAAGAGCTCCAGGGGGGAGAGAAGATCCCGCTCCGCGGAGACCTGGAAGGTCCCCGGAACCACGACTTCCCGCCCCGTCTCCGTCAGCTCGGTCTGGAACCGCCCCTGGGGGATGACCCAGGTGGCCACCAGTGCCGCCACCATCATGAAGAAGAGGAGGGTGAGGGTGTGGGGCATCCGGAGCTTCGAGGCCATCCGGTCTCCTGGGCGGGGGTCTGGGGAGCACGCGGCACCTGGGTAGAAGGGAGCCGGCTCGCCGGATTCTATCTCTCCGGGCACCGTGGGCCAATGCAGACGGGCCGCGCGCCCGCCCGGGGGGGGCCGGGAGGCGGCCCCTGGACGCACCTTGCCCCCGTCAGAAGGACTCCGACGGGGGCAAGGGCGAGTTCGCGAGGGTGTTGGCCCTTCGTTGAGTTCGCGGGGGCCGGTCTCGCGGGGTGTTCAGGTCTTCGGTCTGCGGGTGGGCTGGGTCAGGAGTCCTCCTCCACCGCGCAGGTGGCGCCGGTGATGGTGTAGACGACTCCGATCACATCGGACCCCGTGGCCACCGCCACGGTTCCCGGTGTCACCTCGGCGTTCCACTCCAGGAGGGCGCCCTCGAGCTGGATCTCGGCCCAGTGGTCCAGGGCGTAATCATCGGCATGGAGGACGGGGATGGCGAAGGTCCCATCGGCTGCCGTGGACCCCACGAATCGGATGGGTTCGCCCTCGTCATCCGTGAGGGTGAGGGTGCTGGCCCGGGGGACGAAGTCCTCCAGGGAGACCTCCTCGCCCGCACAGACCGGAAGCTGGACCGGATTCCCCTCCCCATCGACGCCCAGGTCCAGTTCCACGGTCCCCAGGATGGACGCGCCCAGCGCCCCGTCCTCGATCTCCCCGGGAGGGGCCAGGACGCCCTTGATCAGGGGGCGCATCACCCATCGCCCGGACATCCCGGCCTGGCGCCCGAAGCTCTGGGCCACGTCGAAGTCCAGGAGGAGACCGTTGGCCCCCTCGTGGAGGTCGATCCCACCCGGGAAGGCGACCTTGATCCCGGTCTGGGCGCAGCTGGGGCAGTGGAGCGTCCCGGTGGCCTCGAGACCGCCGGGGTGTTCGGCGTCCCCCTGCACATAGACCTGCCCCCCCACCGTCTCCAGGACCCCGCTCCCGATGATGAAGCGCACCTGGCTGTACCGACCCTGGGGCACCTCCGCGTCCTCCACCAGGAGCAGGACATCGTCCTGGAGATCCAGGAGGCTCACGAGCCCGGAGGGTTCGTCCAGGAGGGAGATGGGCCCTCCCTCTCCCCCCACCAGGACGATGTCGTCCACCGAGACCCAGACGTCGGCCACCTCGCCGGGAGCGTCGGTCAGGTAGACTGAGAGGGTGGTGCGTCCATCCGGGGGGAGCTCCGGGTCCAGGGCGGGATCGATGAGGGAGTCGTCACACCCGGCGGGAAGGAGTGCCGCCAGGAGGAGCGGCAGCGTCCACCGCATGCGTCCACCCATAGGATCCTTTCTCATCGCCCGTCCTCCCCGTTCGGCCTGTCGATCACCCGTCGCCGCATCGTCTGCAGCCGGAGAGGGAAGCGAGATCCGTGCCAGGTCGGGGGAGGGCAGAAACCCGGCCTCCCGGGCTGCGATCTCCCTCCGGGGTGGAAAAAAGTTTCACCACCGACCTGGAACTCTTTCCCGGATCGGGCCCGCTGGACAGGCTCGGCGGGGCTGGCTTCCGGGCGGGGGTCAGGGGTGACCGGACCGGGGAGGGGGCCCGGTGGATGACGGCGGCCTGCAGCCAGGACCTAGGCTTCGAACGATCCCCGAGGACGGCCCCCCTCCCCCTCCCCGTCGTCCCCCCCGTCTCCCTCCCCATGCCGGGGAAAGCGGATCCGGAAGGTCGTCCCCCGTCCCACCTCGCTGGACACGTCGATCCTGGCGCCGCTCTGCCGGACGATCCCGTACACCGAAGCCAGGCCGAGACCCGTTCCCTCGCCCACTCCCTTGGTGGTGAAGAAGGGCTCGAAGACGCGCCCCAGGGTCGCCTCGTCCATCCCCTGACCCGTGTCCTCCACCGCCAGGACCACATGGGGAACGGAGAGGATGGGGTCCCGGGAGCCGGTCCGCGGCGGCGCGTTCCGGGTCCGGATCACCAGCTCCCCCCCATCGGGCATGGCATCCTGGGCGTTCACCAGGAGGTTCACCAGGATCTGCTCGATTCCCCCGGCGTCGGCACGGATGCGGGCCAGGGCCGGGTCCAGCTCCGTCCGGAACTCCACGTTGGCCCGGATGAGTCGGCGGAGCATCCGTTCCACCCCCGCCACCGTGGCGTTCAGGTCCAGCACCCTGGGCTGGAGGATCTGCTTGCGGCTGAACGCCAGGAGCTGGCGCGTCAGCTCCGCGGCCCGGTCTCCGGCCCGGATCGTCTCCTCCAGCTCCTCCCGGGCGGGACTCTCCTCCGGAAGGGAGGCCATGGCCATGCGGGCGTTCATCCCGATGACGGAGAGGAGATTGTTGAAGTCGTGGGCGACCCCCCCGGCCAGGCGTCCCACGGCCTCCATCTTCTGGGCCTGCCGGAGCTCCTCCTCCCGGGCCCTGAGTGCCCGCTGCGCCTCCACGAAGGGAGAGATGTCGGCCAGCACGCCCACGACCCGTTCCCTGCCGGGGGCCTCGTTCCCCTCCCCGTCCCCCACCCACCGGCCCCGGAGCTCCACGTGCCGCGGTCCGTCCTCATGGAGGTCCAGGGGAAAGTCCAGGTTGAACTCCCGCAGATCCCCCGAACCCACCTGGTCCAGCACCGAGTCCACGGCGGGGAAACTCCCGGAAGGGACGGCCTCCCGGAGCCGTTCGCGAAAGGCACCCACGGAACCGGGGGAGGGGCCCAGGATCTCCTCCATGCCCCCGGACCAGCTCATCCGCCCGGTGGACACACTCCACTCCCAGGTCCCCATCCTCCCCGCCTCCATGGCCAGATGGAGCCGTTCCTCGCTCCGGCGGAGGGCCGCCTCGCTCCGCTCCCGCTCCGCCACCAGCGCCACCAGCTCGGCCTCCCGCCCCTCCATGACCCGGATCCGGGCCCGGTATCCGGCTCCCCCCGCCAGGAGGAGGAGAAGGACGGCGGCCGCCTGCACGGTTCGCCGTTCGTGGGGGTGGGGAGGAATCCGGACCGATACGACCACCTCCTCTCCGGTCCAGTCGCCGTCCCCCCGGGCCGCCGCCACCCGGAAGCGGTAGCTCCCCGGGGGAAGGTTGGTATAGAAGGCGGAGCGCCGGCCCACCGGCTCCATCCAATCGGGGTCGAACCCCTCCAGCCGGTGCCGGAACCGGATCTCCTCGGGAGCGATGAAGGTGGGCGCCGAGAAGTGGAACTCCAGGGTGCGCTCCCCCCGGGCGAGCTCGGGGGAACGATGGAGGGGGAGGCTCCGGTCCCCCGCCACCACCGTCTCCAGGACCGGCCGGGGGGGAAGGAGGGGCCGCTCGGTTCGGCCGGGGTCCACCCGGACGGCGCCCGCCATGGTGGGGAACCAGAGGCTTCCGTCCGCGCCTCGCCATGCGGAGGGGTGGATCCCTCCGTTGGCCTCCAGGCTCCTCAGACCATGGGCCCGCCCGAATCGCTGGGGCGTCACCCGGTCCAACTCCCCTTCGGCCACCCGGTCCAGCTGGGATCGGGGAACCCGGAGGAACCCCTCGCCGGAGCTCAGCCAGAGGTGGCCGTCCTCGTCCTCGATGACCCCCATGGGTTCGGGTCCGGGAAGCCCGTCCTCCGGGCCGAAGGCCCGGACCCGGTCGTGGCGGATCCGGGCGAGCCCCCCCATGGTGGCCACCCAGAGGCTCCCGTCCCCATCCAGGTGGAGGCCCGTGACGTGTCCGTGGGGGAGCCCCTCTCCGGTGCCGAAGACCTGCACCCGGCCCTCCTCCACCCGGGCCACGCCCCGCACGGTGCCCACCCACAGGTTCCCTTCCCCATCCTCCGAGAGCGCGGTGACGGTGCCGCTGGGAAGGCCCTCCGCCTCCCCCACCATCCGGGACGGACCGGGACGCCAGCGCTGGACCCCGGCATCCCGGAAGCCGATCCAGAGGGCCCCTGAACTGTGTACGTGGATGGCGGAGACCTGGGAGCTCGCCACCCCGTCCCCCGTGCCGAAGGTCTCGATCCGCTCCCCCAGGATGCGGCTCGCCCCCCCTCCCGCGGTCCCCACCCAGACCGCCCCCTCCCCGTCCTCCGCCAGGGTCAGGACCAGGTCTCCCCCCAGGCCATCCTGGGCGTCGAAGGAGCGGACCGACCCGTCCCTGATCCGATTCACGCCCCCGCCGGGCGTCCCCACCCAGACGGACCCGTCCCGGGCCTCCAGGAGGGCCAGGGCCACGTCCATGGAGAGGCCCTCGGGGCGCCCCCAGGTCTCCACGATCCCGTCCTGGAGGCGGGCGAGTCCGGCGGCGTTCATCGCCACCCATAGGTTCCCTTCCCGGTCCTCCAGGAGATCCCAGACCAGGTTGCTGGGGAGTCCGTCTTCATCGGAGAGGTGGAGGGTCTGGACGGGCCCGACCGCGATCCCCCTTTCCGGCGCCTGGACCCGGAAGAGTCCCCCCCCGGTGCTCCCCACCCAGAGGGTGCCCTGCCGATCCAGGAGGAGGCTGGAGAGGATGAGCCCCCGAAGCTCCTCCGTGCCCGATGGGCGCTCCACCTCGCCGTCCCGGAAGCGGAGGAGCCCCCCTCCGGACATCCCGAGCCACAGGGTCCCCGTGGAGTCCCCCGCCAGGACGCCCGGGCGCAGGTCCTGGAGCGCCGGCGGGACCGGTCCACCGGTGAGGTCGGGGCCGGTCAGCGGGACCACCCCCTCGGCGGTGGCCACCCAGACCCCCCCTCCGGGAGCCCACGCCACATCCCGGACCGGGCCTTCGGGGATCCCGTCCGGGGCCCCCATGGCCCGGAACCCCCCGCCCGGAGATTCCCGGACATGGAGAGCCCCCGGATCCGAGATGACCCACACCCGCCCCTCCGGGTCCACCCGGACCCGGAGGATGTGCAGGCCCGCGGCCTCCTCCCCACCGCCCATCCCCTGGGCCGGGGTGAAGGCCCCGTCGCGAAGGGCCAGGAGCCCGCCCCCTCCGGTTCCCACCCAGAGGGTTCCGTCCGGGGCGGTCGCCAGGGAGGTGATCCAGGCTGTGGGGAGGCCCTCGGCGGTCTCGGGGGTGAAGACGGTGAACCGGGCTCCGTCGTACCGGATGAGACCCCGTTCGCTCCCCATCCAGAGGTATCCGTCCGGGGTCTGGGCCAGGGTGTTCACGAAGTTCTGGGGAAGTCCGTCCCGTTCTCCCCACCGTTCCAGGCCGAAGCTGGCCAGGGCCCTGCGGGGGTCCAGCCCCGGGAGGACCTCGGGAGAGGGCGGGGCCTGGGCGGACAGCCCGGACCCGAGGAAGCACCCCGACAGGAGGGCCAGCACCGGGAGAAGGGGGCGCATGGGCGGAGGAAGGAGGAGGCGCACCCGCGAACGGCCACCGGGGAGGGGACCCCCGACTCCCCTACTCGTAACACCCCGGGGACTCGCCCCCTGGGAGCGCGGGCGGGGGGGGCGGGAGCGGGGACGCGCCCGGCCGGTCGTCGGGTCGGGATCGCCTCCACCCTTTGGTCCCCCAGGCCGCGGCCCATCGGATGCGGACCGCCGCGTCCCGGAGGAAACGCCGCACCTTCGTCCGGGGATCGGGCCCGTCCAGGGGGAGGTCGCGGGGACTTCCGCCGGGCCAGTCCCCATAGGCCTCCAGGGGAAGGCGCTCCGGGGGAAGGCCTTCCTCCACGAGGCAGGTGCACAGATCCAGGAGGTCGAGACGGGCCATCCGGGTCCCCACCAGGCTCCGGGGGAAGGTCCAGGAGCGGGGGACGTCGGAGAGGACGAACCTCTCGTCGGGGGGGGCCTCCATGGAGACCAGGACATTGCCCGGATACAGGGTCTGGTGGCAGAACCCGCTCTCGTGCATGCGCCGGACCAGGGCGAAGAGGGGTGCCAGGTCCACCCGGCCCTCCCGCTCCCGGAGGAGGGTCCCGAGCTGCAGCGCCGCCGGCACCTCCTCCATGACCAGGATCTCATGCCACCCGTGGGCCGATGAACGGCCTGCGGCCCAGGCCACCGGCGGGGTGCAGCGGACGCCCCAGCGACCCAGGTGTCGGAGCCTCCGGTACTCCCGCTCCGTCCGGAACCGGAACACCAGGGAACGGAGGGCGTTCATCCCACCTCTCCTCCGATAGAGCTTCACCACCCACGGGACCCCCTCCGCCCCCGGGACCCGCCAGACCAGGGTCCGCTCCTCCTCCTTCAGGAGGGCGTCGGGGTGCGGGTCCAGGGACGGAACCAGGTCGGCGGGCGTGATTCGAGCCATGGTGACCGGGAGGGGGGGTGGCCGGACGGCCCGGGTTCGAGGGGAGGAGGTCCGGGTCAGTCCCGGACCATCAGCGCGTAGCGGTGACCCGAGAAGAGCCGCGACAGCGCGGGGTGGGCCACCAGACGGGCCCCGTTCTCACGGGCCAGCTCCCGGACCCGGGAGGTGGTCATGGTCATCTTCGGGGGCTTCCCGTCCAGCGGGCGGCGCAGGCGGCGAAGGGTGTTCTTCACCGACGCGTGGTCGAAGTACGTCATGATCACGAAGCGGCGAGCCACCCGCAGGAGCTCCCCCACCAGGCGCTCCCGCTCGGCGGCGGTGGGGAGGTGGTGGCAGAGGCGACAGCAGACCACCCCGTCCACACTCCGGTCGGCGAAGGGGATGTGGAAGGCGGAGGCCGTCATCCACACGCGCCCATCCCCATCCCCCTCGTAGGTTTCCCGCCCGTAGAGGAGCTGACCGTACCCGATGTCCGCCTCCACCAGGAGGTCCGTATGCTGCTGGAGTTGACGGCTCAGGCGACCTCCACCGCTGGGGAGGTCGATGAGGACGTCGGAGCGGGGCTGGCTCCCAAGGAGACGCTGGAGGAGGGCGTACTCCCGGTTCGTGCTCCACCGCTTCGTGGGACGATCCCGGTAGGCCTCGTTGTAGCGACGCGCCGCCTCCAGGTCCTGATACCAGGTCTGGTAATCGGCGCTCGTGGGTGCCCCCGCGTCGGTCCGCTCTCCCTCCACCGGCTCGGGGCGGGCCAGCGGAAGCTCGTCCACCCCGGAGACCAGCACGCCGGCATCGGCCCGTTCCCAGGTCTCGGCCGTCCCCCGGATGGCCAGGAGGGGGATGCCTCCCCGGAAGGGAAACACCGCCTGGCATCCGGCGCAGACGAGCCCACCGGCTTCCCGGGTCAGGGCCCCCAAGCAGGCTGGGCAGGCCATGCGATCCAGGATCCGGGAGAGTCCGGAGGGGATCTCCGAAGCGGCGGGGTCGAGAGCCATGTGGAGCTTCCAGGAGGAGAACGACGCCCCCTGGAAGGCCGGATCACGCTGGAGCCCGGCCCACCCCGGGGGGGGGTGGCCCCGGGAAGATAGTGGATCCCGGGTCGAGGGTGCGAACCGGCGCCCCCCTGGACCCACGCCCCGGTTCCCCCGATGTTCGAGAACCCCTATGGATTCCGGCATCCAGCACCGGACCCGGTTCCCGTGGGAGTCCGTGCCCCCGTCGGGGGCGCGGGGAATGCCCCCGACGAGGTTCCCTGGGGAATGCTGCGCATGGTCCAGAAGAAAGCCGATCCCGCCGTCATCCGCGCCGCCGCCGCTCTCCTGGAGAGCGATCCCGGCATCTCGAACCTGCGGATGCTCCAACGCCTCGCGGTCCGCCTCGGCCCGGGGGTGACCCGGGACATCCCCGTGACCCGTGTCGAACGGATGGTCCGGGAGCCTGCGCTGCTCCTGATCCGGATGGGGGGCACCAACGGGCATGCGACCCCCTCCCCCCCGACTCCGTCCAGCCCCCCCCCTCCTTCCGCCTCCCAGACCCCGCCGCCTGCCCCGCAGGCCCCTCCACCCGCACCCCGGGACGCGGCACCCGGACCCCCGGATCCTGCACCCCCGGCCCGGGCCCCTGGGGGGGAGACACCATCTCCCGGGACCTCGCCCCGCGCCGCCCCGGTCCGGGAGAGGACCCTTACCCCCGCACGGAGGGAGGGGGTGGACGACGCCCTGCTGGAGGCCTTCGCCCTGGGGGCCACGGCGGAGTCCCCCCGGGACCTGGTGGAGGCCTTCCGGAAGCTGGAGGCGATCCGGCGCCGGCTGGCCCCCGGCCGACCTCCGCGGGGCTGAACCCCCCGTCCCCTCCCCCGGGGCCGCCGGGGCCGCCGGGGTGGGGAGGCCGAGCCGCCGGCGGGCCCACCCCCGAACCCGCGCACCGGTCCCGCCCCCCCTCGGCGCTGGCGCAACCGCCCTCCCCCGCGCAGAATGGCTCCTTCCCGTACCTCGCCCGGCCGGGTGGGGGCTCGGGAGAGTTCGAACGGGCGGATGGGAAGCCTGACCGGGGAATCGCCCGCCCCGGCCGGGCTTCTCCGCGGGGTCCATCCCCGTCCTGCCCCGGAGCCGACGGACCCCGGGCGGGAACCCCTCGAATGAGCGAGCCACGGGATGCCGGTCTCGGGACCTCCTCCCTCCTCCAGCTCCCCCGGGGGACCTTCTGGCAGAGCTTCGGCCCCGGGCTCATCTTCGCC
>JBJHCB010000038.1:0-12862 GCA_050485805.1 Gemmatimonadota bacterium
ACCATGACCAGGTCCACCTGGGTGGTCCCGGGGGCCAGGAGGGGCCGAACCGCCCGGATGGCCACCTCGGCCTCCTGGGAGCCGTCCAGGGGGATCACCACCTTCCGGGGGATCCCTCCCTCCCACTTCGCCGCCGCATCCTCCTCCCGGAGGAGGAGGAGAGGGGTTCCCGACCGGCGGATGAGGGCGTCGGCCACGCTCCCCAGCCAGGCCCGCTGCCAGGAGCCCCGCCCGTGGGTGGTGAGGACCACGAGCCCCACCGCCTTTTCCGTGGACAGGGCATCCAGCGTACGGGCGACGGGGCCGGAACGGACGTGGGCTTCCGCGACCACGCCCGATTCCGCCAGACGGGAACGGATCCCTTCCAGGTACTCCCCGGCCCGGGCCTCCTCGTCCTCGAACCAGCGGGTGATGAGCTCGCCGTCCCCGGCGGCCAGGGGAACCGGGGGCAGATCGGAGACGACGGAAGCCAGATGAAGGCTACCTCCGAAGCGCCGGGCCAGGGCCCCGGCGGCGGGAAGTGCGGTCTCGGCGAACTCCGAGCCGTCGAGAGGGACGAGAATCCGGTCCATGAACTGGTCCTCCAGGGGGTGGGGGTGGCTGGGGTGGGCGTCGGTGTCACCGCGCGATCGGGTGCATTCCCCGTGCCATGACCCGCAGGGGGGCCGGCGGTTCCGGGCCCCCACCCCACGAGGCCCGTCGGGCTTCCGGCAAAGGAGCGGGGTGGCGCGGTCGGGGCAAGGTCCCCAGCTTTGCTGCCGCCCGCCCGGGGCCTCCCGCGGGGCAGGGGCCCGTACCGGCCCTGGGTGCCCATGGATTCGGACATTGTGACCCACGCGTCATGGAAGGTGGGACCCATTTTCCCGGGCCGATCCGCGAACCCCGTTTTCCCACCCGTTCCCCACCTGCGCAGGGAGATGGCGCCCCATGGCATTGAACCCCGGGATCGAAGGACCGGCGAGCTCGGGATGGGGTCGCACCGCCCGCTGGGCTGCGCCCCTCCTCCTCCTCCTGGTCCTCCTTCCTCCTCCCGGCGGACTCAGCGTGGAGGGATGGAGGGTGGCCGTCCTGGGCCTCTTCATGGCCGTCTGGTGGGTGAGCGAGGCGGTCCCGCTGGCCGTGACGGCCCTCCTCCCCATTCCCCTGCTTCCCCTCCTGGGGGTCATGCCCGTGGGGCCGGCAGCCGCCCCCTTCGCGGACCCCGTGATCTTCCTCTTCATGGGCGGCTTCATGCTGGCCACGGCCATGCAGCGGTGGAACCTCCACCGCCGCATCGCCTTCGCCATCATTGCCGTGGTGGGGACCTCTCCCCGGAAGCTGGTGGGCGGGTTCATCCTGGCGGCGGCCTTCCTGAGCATGTGGGTGAGCAACACGGCGGTGGCCGTGATGATGCTCCCCATCGGGGTGTCCGTCATCCAGGTGGTGGGAGGCGGCCCCGGGGTGGGCAACCGTCCGCCGGGAGACCCCATGTTCGCCCTGGCCCTCCTCCTGGGGATCGCCTACGGGGCCTCGGTGGGGGGGGTGGCCACCCTCATCGGCACGCCGCCCAACGCCCTGCTGGCCGGCTTCCTGGCCTCCCAGTACGACATCCAGATCGGATTCCTGGAGTGGATGACCATGGGGCTTCCCCTCACCGTGGCCACCCTCCCCTTGGTCTGGCTCGTCCTCACCCGGGTGGCCTTCCGGGTGGACCCCCGGGGAGCGGCGCTCCCCGCCGAGGCCTTGGCGCAGTTGCGGGAGGGGCTCGGCCCCATCTCACGGGCGGAGCGCCGGGTGGCCTGGCTCTTCTCCCTCACCGCCCTGGCCTGGATGACCCGCCCCCTCCTGGAATCCGTGATCCCGGGGATCACCGACGCAGGGATCGCCATGGCCACCACCGTCGTCCTCTTCCTGGTCCCTTCGGGTCGTGACCCCGGGGATGCCCTCCTGGACTGGGACACGGCCAAGGGGATCCCGTGGGACATCCTCCTCCTCTTCGGGGGAGGGCTCTCCCTGGCGGGAGGGATCTCCCAGTCGGGCCTGGCTGCGTGGCTGGGGGACGGGTTGGCGGGGCTCGGAAACCTTCCCCTCCCCTTCCTTCTGCTGGGGGTGACGGTCCTCATCATCTCCCTGACGGAGCTCTCCTCCAACACCGCGGCCACGGCCGCCTTCCTGCCGGTGCTGGCGGCGCTGGCGCTGACCCTCCAGCTCGACCCCCTCCTCCTCACCGTGCCGGCGGCACTGGCGGCGAGTTGCGCCTTCATGCTCCCCGTCGCCACCCCTCCCAACGCCGTGGTCTTCGGGAGTCGGTGGGTGCAGATCCAGCACATGGTACGGGCCGGTTTCCTCCTGAACCTCCTCTTCATCGCCGTGATCCCCCTCCTGTCCATGCTCCTCCTCCGTCTCTTCTTCGGGGTGGACCTGGAGGGCGGATGACGGCCGTTCCGGGGGAACCGAGCGGCCCTCCCGACGATACCACAGAGGTGTCGACCCCGGAGGTCCCCACGCTGGCGTGAGGGCACCCACCGGCCCCCTCGCCTCCGGACCCCTGCCCATGGCTCCCGTCCGCACCGCCGTCGCCGCAGTCCTGGCCCTCCTCCTGGGAGGGATGGGTCCGGGATCGGGGTCTCCGGATGGGACGCCCACCCCCCCTCTCCGGGGGTCGGCGGGCCCATCCGTCGCCGCGGCGACCTGGGGGCCATCCCCCATGGGCGAGGCGCCTGGTCGGGCCCCCCTCGAAGGTCGGATCCTCCAGGCGGACGGGCGGCCCGTGGTGGCGGCCCTGGTCACCTTCACCTCCGATGGCGGGGCGATCCGGTCCGCCCGATCCGCGGCGGACGGCATCTTCCTTCTCCAGCGTCCCGGCACCGGGAACCCCTCGGGCCGGCTGCGGGTGGAGCGGATGGGGTACGCCACGACAGAGCTCCGGGTGGAGGCGGGAGAGGCCTGGGTCGAGGTCGTCCTGGTGGCGGAGCCCCTCCCCCTTCCCGGGTTCCAGGTGGTGGCGGAGGGGCCCACCTGCCCCGACTCCGACCAGTCCGACGCCCGGGGGCTCTGGGAGGCCATGGCCGCGCGGCACCCCGGCGGACTGGACACCCTGGGGGTCGCGAGCTACACCCTGGCGCTGGCGGACACCCTTCCGGAGCACGCCCTGGGCTCCTCCGGCTCGGATCGCGGGAACGCCGGATCCCTGGTGCCGGGCCAGCGCGGCTCCGCCCCCCTCCTCCGGATCTCCTGGGGGCGGCGGGTCCTGCGGGACGGGTATGCCTTCCCGGTCCGGAGGACGGACGCCGCCGGGTCCTTCGCCTCGTGGTCGTACGCCCCCCTGGAGGCGGACTTCTCCACCCACTTCGCCTCCCCCGAGTTCGGGCGCCTGTCCCTCTTCCAGGTGGCCGTGCAGGGACCCGAGGGGACCGTCCTCCGGTTCTGCTCCGCGGACCACCGGCACCCGGGGCTGGAGGGCCGCCTGGAGCTCTCCGCCGACACCGTCCTCCTGCGGGCGGAGTGGCGCTTCCGCACGCCGGACCCGGATGAGGGGGCCGGCGGGTGGGCGCGGTTCCCGGACCGGGGCGCCCAGGCCGCCGCCCCCCTCCTGCCCCTGGAATCCATGACCTGGCGACGGGTCCGGGAGGGCGGCGTCCAGCGACGGGCCCAGTGGTACGAGGAATGGATCCTGGCGCCCGGCGACTCGGTCCCCTTCCTCCCCAACCGGGACTGGGACGGCACCCCCCCCTGGCAGAGGGAACGCTAGGGCACGTTGAGGAACGCCGAGGAACGCCGGGGGTGGCCGCAGGAGCCCCATCCTTCCGGCGGCCCCCCGCGGTGCCGGAGCCGCCCTCCCCTGCTACCTTTTCCCGTGATGTTCCCGGGGATCCCCCCTCACCTTCCACTCCCGCCCAGGAGGCGGTCATGGCGCGGCCCCCTGCCCCGTCTCCCTCCCGCACCCCCACCTCTCCGCATCCCATCGATCCACCCTCCCGACCTCTCGCTCCGGAGGCACCGCCTCCCCGAAATCCCGGGGTCCCCTTCGACGCGCGATGGCTCCGCGAGATCCGGGTGAACCGGAGCGCGGTGGAACGTCGGACCGGCAGCCTGGGGGGGCGTCGGAGTGTGAAGAAGGAATGGCAGGCCGCCTGGCTCCTCCGGGCCCTCGCCCTCATGGACCTCACCACCCTTTCCGGGGACGACACGCCGGGGACGGTGCGGCGTCTGGCGGCGAAGGCGCGTCGCCCCCTCCGCGGAGAGCTGGTGGACCACCTGGGGATCGGGGAGCTCCGGATCACCCCGGCCGCCGTCTGTGTCTATCATGCGTTCGTGGAGACGGCCCGGGAGGCCCTCCAGGGCACCGGGATCCAGGTGGCGGCGGTCTCCACCGGGTTTCCCCATGGACTCTCCCCCCTCTCCACCCGTCTGGCGGAGATCCGCGCCTCCGTGGAGGCGGGGGCCGACGAGATCGACGTGGTCATCACCCGGGCCCATGTCCTGACGGGGAACTGGGAAGCCCTGTATGACGAGGTGCGGTCCTTCCGGGAGGCCTGTGGCGACGCCCATGTGAAGACGATCCTGGCCACGGGCGAGCTGGGCCCCCTGGAGTCGGTGGCCCGGGCCAGCCAGGTCTGCATGATGGCGGGGGCCGACTTCATCAAGACCTCCACGGGGAAGGAGGCGGTGAACGCCACCCTCCCGGTGGGGCTCGTGATGGTCCGCCAGATCCGGGACTTCCGTGCCCGGACGGGGCATGCGGTGGGGTTCAAGCCGGCCGGGGGAATCCGGACGGCGAAGGAGGCCCTCCTCTGGATGACCCTCATGAAGGAGGAGCTGGGGGACCCATGGCTGGACCCCCACCTCTTCCGGTTCGGCGCCTCCTCCCTCCTGGCGGATATCGAGCGACAGCTGGAACACCACATCTCCGGGCGGTACTCCGCCTTCCATCGCCACCCCATGGCCTGACCCCCGCCCATGCCCCGCATCGTCGACCTGTACCAGACCCTGGAGTACGGCCCGGCCCCGGAGAGCGCCGCCCCGGCCCGGGAGTGGCTGGCCTCCCGGGATGGGAGCTTCGGACACTTCATCGGGGGCGAGTGGGTCCTCCCCTCCGAGGGCGGGGAGTTCCCCAGCCGGAACCCCGCCAACGGGGAGGAGCTGGCCCGGGTGGCCCTGGGCTCCCCCCCGGACGTGGACCGGGCCGTGTCGGCGGCGACGGAGGCCCTGGTACCCTGGTCCGAGACAGGTCCGGGAGGGAGGGCACGGGTCCTCTACGCCCTGGCGCGGACCCTCCAGCGCCACGCCCGTCTCTTCGCCGTACTGGAGAGCCTGGACAACGGAAAGCCCATCCGGGAGTCCCGGGACCTGGACGTCCCCCTGGCCATCCGTCACTTCTACCATCACGCCGGGTGGGCCCGCCTCCTGGAGGAGGAGTTCCCGGGACGGGTGGGTTACGGGGTGGTGGGGCAGATCATCCCCTGGAACTTCCCCCTCCTCATGCTGGCGTGGAAGGTGGCGCCCGCCCTGGCGGCGGGGAGCACCGTGGTCCTGAAGCCCGCCGAACACACCCCCCTCACGGCCCTCCTCTTCGCCGAACTCACCCGGGAGGCGGGCGTCCCCCCCGGCGTGGTGAACGTGGTCACCGGGGACGGGGGGACGGGAGCGGCCCTGGTGGCCCATCCCGGAGTGGGGAAGCTGGCCTTCACCGGCTCCACCGAGGTGGGACGGGAGATCCGGGAGGCCACGGCGGAGAGGGGCACTCCCCTCACCCTGGAGCTGGGCGGGAAGTCCCCCTTCCTGGTCTTCGAGGACGCGGACCTGGATTCGGCGGTGGAGGGGGTGGTGGACGCCATCTGGTTCAACCAGGGGCAGGTCTGCTGCGCCGGAAGCCGTATCCTCGCGCAGGAGGGCATCGCGCCCCGGCTGGAGGAGCGCCTCCGGGAGCGGATGGAGACCCTCCGGATGGGAGACCCCCTGGACAAGGGCGTGGACCTGGGCGCCATCACGGCCCCGGTGCAGCTGGACCGGATCCGCCGCCTGGTGGACCAGGGCCGGGAGGAGGGAGCCCGGATCTGGCAGCCGTCGTGGGCCCTCCCCGAAGAGGGCCTCTTCTATCCCCCCACCCTCTGCACCGGGGTGGAGCCGGCGGGCACCCTGGACCAGGTGGAGATCTTCGGGCCGGTGGTGACCCTCTCCACCTTCCGGACCCCTGACGAGGGGGTGGCGCTGGCCAACCACACCCGCTACGGCCTGGCCGCCTCGGTCTGGACCGAGAGCGTGAGCCTGGCACTGGAGGTGGCTCCCCGCCTGAAGGCGGGCACGGTCTGGGTGAACTGCACCAACCTCTTCGACGCGGCCTCGGGCTTCGGGGGGTACCGGGAGAGCGGCTTCGGCCGGGAGGGAGGCCGGGAGGGAATGGAGGCCTACCTCCGCCCGTCGTGGGAGACGGTTCCAGCGTCCGGGGAAGGACGTGCCCTCCTTCCCGGTTCCCGGCTCCGTCCTCCCCTGGAGGGGGAACTGGAACACCCCGCCCCCGGGGGGGCATCCGGAGGGTTGGACCGGACGGCGAAGCTCTACATCGGGGGGAAGCAGGTCCGGCCCGACGGGGGTCACTCCCTGACGGTGGAAGACCCCGGGGGGCGGGTCGTGGGCACTGTGCCCAGGGGGAACCGGAAGGACATCCGGAACGCGGTGGAGGCGGCGCGAAAGGCCGCCTCGGGATGGGCGAGCGCCCCCGCCCATCTCCGCACCCAGATCCTCTACTACCTGGCCGAGAACCTCTCCGCCCGGGCCGGGGAGTTCGCCCTCCGCCTCCGGGAGGGAGCCGGATATGGCCGCAGGGATGCCGAGCGGGAGGTGGCGCTCACCGTGGACCGCTTCTTCCTGGCGGCCGCCCGTGCGGACAAGTGGGAGGGGCGGGTGCACGAGACCCCGTTCCGGAACGTGACGCTGGCCATGGTGGAGCCCCTGGGCGTCCTGGGTGTGGTCTGTCCCCCCGAGGCTCCCCTCCTCGCCCTGGCCTCCCTCCTGGGGCCGGCCCTGGCCACGGGCAACACCGTGGTGGTGATCCCCTCCCCCGCCTACCCCCTTCCGGCGCTGGACCTCTACCAGGTCCTGGACACCTCCGACCTGCCCCCGGGGGTGGTGAACCTGGTGTCCGGACTTCCCCGGGAGGTGGTGCCCACCCTGGCGGACCACGACGACGTGGACGGGATCTGGGCCTTCGGGGAGCCGGCGCTCCTGGCCGAGGTCCGGCGCCGGTCGGCGGGGAACCTGAAGCGGACCTGGACGCCCCACGGCCGCCCACCCCGCTGGACCGAGGACGGTGAAGCGGCGGGGGAGGACGCCTTCCGTCACGCCACCCAGGTCAAGAACGTGTGGGTGCCGTACGGGGTCTGAGGGACCGCCCCCGACGCCCCTCCGACGCCCCTCCCTCTTCCCGGGTCCCCCTCGGGGACGGCTAGCGCCGGATGAAGGACCGCTGCACCGGCTCGGTCACGATGAGCTCCACCCGGTCTCCCGGGGAGACGGTGGTGCCGGGGGTGGTATGGCGCCGGCCCGCCACGGGGTTGATCTCGAAGCGAAGGTCCGCGGTCCCCCTCCACGGGACGGAGGTCTGCCGGAAGGAGCGCCCTCCCACCAACCCCAGATCGTGGCGGGTGCCCCCGGAGATGACCCGGACCTGGACGTCGTTCCGATTGGCATTCTCCACGCGGATGGAGAGCCGACGCTCCGCCTGGGAGGCAAACGGATCCCAGTCGCCCCTGGCCATCACCCACCCGCAACCGGAGACCGAAACCACGAGGGCGAGGGCGACGACCCCGAGCACCTTGTTCATCTACCTGCTCCTTCCCCAGGCCGGCTGAACGGTCCGGCTCCCTCAGTCGGCGGTGCGGGCCACCGCCTCGATCTCCACGTCCACCCCCCGGGGGAGCGCCGCGGCCTCCACGCACGCGCGGGCGGGCCGGTGCTCCCCGAAGTATTCCCCATATACCTCGTTCATGGCGGAGAAGTTCGCCATGTCCGAGAGGAACACGGTGGTCTTCACCACGGTGGAAAGGGACCCTCCAGCCGCTTCCAGTACGGCGGCCAGGTTGTCCAGCACCTGACGGGTCTGGGCCCGGATGTCGCCATCCAGGAGCTGTCCGGTGGCGGGATCGATGGGGATCTGGCCGGAGGCGTGGATCCACCCCTCGCTCACCATGGCCTGGGAATAGGGTCCGATGGCGGCGGGGGCACGGTCGGTGGAGACGGGTCGGAGCCTGGACACGGGTACCTCCTGGAGGGAATGGAAGGGGACTTCGGGGAGATGGAGTCGGACACGGACCGGACCGTGACCCCGGTCAGTAAGGAAGCCGGCCCCGGGCCTCGAGGCCGATGGGGTCCAGGGTTTCCCCCGGACCCAGAGCCAACAGCCGGTCCTGGAGGTTCACCGAGACGCAGACATGGTTCGGGACGATCCGGACCCGGTCGCCCACCCGGGGGCGCCAGTCCGAGTCCCGGAGGTCCAGGATCCCGTGCTCCTCGGAGACGGATCGGACCACCACGTCCGGGCGATCCAGGAGGACCCCGTAGCCCCCTCCCGAACCACCCCGGAACTCCTCCCGGGCCAGGGCCTTGGAGCCGGCGTCCACCACGGCCTGCCCCGGTACGGCCACACTCACCACGGTGGCCAGGATGGTGTAGGCCACCTCGTGGAGTCCACAGACCCCCAGGGACCACATGTCCCGGTCGTGGAAGATGCAGGTCCCGGCCCGGATCTCCGTGACCCCGGGGATCCGGTGGCTCTGCCAGAGGGTGGGAGAGGATCCGCCGCTCACCACCGCGGCCGGGTGCCCCGCCCGGGAAAGGGCCTCCAGGGCGGCCTCCACGGACCGTCCCACCTCCGCCAGGGCCGCCTCCTGCTCGGCGGCGGGCATCCGGATGTGGCCGGGGTAGAAGAGGATGCCGGAAAAGCGCAGGGGAGGACGACGGGCCACGGCCCGGGCCAGCTCCACCACCCGGGCGGGCTCGGACACCCCTACCCGGCCCATCCCCACGTCCACCTCCACCAGGACCTCCACCTCCCTCCCCTCCGATCCCGCCGCCTCGGCCAGATCGGCCAGCGCCTCCGGGGAGTCCAGGGCGACCCGAAGGCGAACCTCCCCGGGAAGGCCCACCACCCGTCTCGCCTTCGGGCCCACGGGAGGATGGGCCAGGAGGAGGTCCCGGCACACCCCGGCCATGACCTCGCCCTCCCTGGGCGTGGCCACCGTGAGTCCCTGGGCCCCGGCGGCCAGCTGCATCTCCGCCAGGGCCCGGCTCTTGTGGGTCTTCACATGGGGCCGCCAGCAGAGGCCGTGCGCCCCGAGATGGGAGACCACCCGGTCCAGGTTGGCCCGCACCCGGGCCAGGTCCACCACCGCCACGGGGGTCTCCACCTCTCCCATCCGGAGAGGGGAGACGGGGTCGAGTCGGGGTTCGGGGCCGGGATCGGTGGAGGCGGGGGCGGGGTGTGTCACGCGGCGGCGATCTGGTTCGTTTCCGGGGATACGGAACAGGGGGGTGCGAAGACGGGGAGCGGATCCCAAGTTGAGGGATCGGCCCACCCGGGGAAAGGGGCCGGGCGAGCGGATGGGGAACCTCTGTTGGGCACCCCCCCGGGGTGGTCCAGCGGTTCTCCTGAAAGGGTCGGTGGGACCCAGTGCCCTGCCCCCGTGTAGCAACGCAACGACTCCCCTCCACCCCTCCGGTGTCCCGACGCCGAAGGGCATCGAGACATCCGACCCCGAGGTCTTCATGCATGCCCGGCGATCCGCCCGCTTGATCCGCGGCCCCGCCCTGGGGCCCGGCCTCGTCCTCCTCCTGGGGATCCTCTTCCTTCTCCCCATCCCGGCGGACGCCCAGTACTTCGGCCGGAACAAGGTCCAGTACGACACCTTCGACTTCCAGGTCCTGGTCACACCCCATTTCGACCTCCACTTCTACCCGGAGAAGGCGGAGGTGGCCGAGGACCTGGCTCGGATGTCGGAGCGATGGTACGAGCGGCTGGCGCGGCTCTTCCAGCACGAGTTCGAAGACCGGAAGCCCCTGATCTTCTACGCCGATCACCCGGACTTCCAGCAGACCAACACGATCCGGGGAGACATCAGCGAGGGGACGGGGGGAGTCACCGAGGGGCTCAAGAACCGGGTGGTGATGCCCGTCTCGTCGTCGTACGCCTCCACGGACCACGTCCTGGGCCACGAGCTGGTCCACGCCTTCCAGTTCAACATCGCCCAGTCCCGCCGCGGTGGTGGGTTCCAGGGTCTCATGATGCTCCCCCTCTGGCTGGTGGAGGGGATGGCCGAGTACCTGTCCGTGGGGAACGAGGACTCCCACACGGCGATGTGGCTCCGGGACGCGCTGCTCCGGGACGACTTCCCCACCCTCCGCCAGCTCACCCGGGAGGCCCGCTTCTTCCCCTACCGCTTCGGACAGGCCTTCTGGACCTACATCGGAGGGACCTACGGGGACGAGACGGTGGTCCGCCTCTTCCGCTCCGCCCTCCGGGTGGGGTGGGAGCCGGCCATCCAGCAGGTGCTGGGGATGCCCGCCGACACCCTCTCTCTCCGATGGAAGGAGTCGGTGGAGGCGCATTTCCAGCCCCGGATGGAGGGGCGCACCCCCCCCGGTGAGGCGGGAACCCTGCTCCTGGCGCCCTCCACCGGCGCCGGACGGCAGAACGTGGCTCCGTCCATCTCGCCGGACGGAAGCCGGATGGTCTTCATCTCGGAGCGGGACCTCTTCTCCTTCGACCTCTTCCTGGCCGATGCCCGCACGGGAGAGGTGATCCGTCGCCTCTCCAGCGCCGCTGCCGACGCCCACTTCGACGCGCTGCGCTTCATCGACTCCTCCGGCTCCTGGTCGCCCGAGGGGGACCGCATCGCCTTCGTGGTCTTCGCCGACGGTCGGAACCACATCCTGGTGGCCGACGCCGAGCGGGGCACCATCCTGGATCGGATCCGGCTGGGCGACGAGATCGGCGAGGTGACGGGACCCTCCTGGTCCCCGGACGGGCAGGCCCTGGTCTTTTCGGGGCAGTCCCGGGGGACCACGGACCTCTACCTCGTGGACGTGGAGACCCATGAGGTGACCGAGCTCACCCGGGATCGCCATTCCGTGCTCCAGCCCGTCTTCTCTCCGGACGGAAGCACCATCGCCTTCGTGTCGGACCGGGGCCCGGAGACGGACTTCACCCGGCTGGTCTACTCGGAGATGCGTCTCGTCCTCATGGATGTGGCGTCCCGGGACATGGAGGTCCTGGAGATCTTCGGGAACGTGAAGCACATGAACCCCCAGTTCACCCCCGACGGCCGGGGGCTCTACTTCATCTCCGACGCCGACGGCTTCAGCGACATCTTCCGGCTGGAGCTGGACTCCCGGGAAGTGCAGCGGGTGACCCGTCTGGCCACCGGGGTGAGCGGGATCACGAGTCTTTCCCCCGCCATGTCCGTGGCCCGGGAAACGGGGACCGTGGTCTTCTCCGTCTTCGACGAGTTCCAGTTCCACGTCTACTCGGTGGATTCCCGCGACCTCCCCACCCAGCCCGCCCTGGTGGCGGAGATGGACACGGAGGGGCGCATCATCCCACCGGCGCAGCAGCAGGTTCCGTCCCGGGTCCTGGCCTATCTGGAGGATTGGCAGACCGGACTCCCGTCTCCGGGGGCCTTCCTGGCCTCGGACGCCCTGGAGTACGATCGGTCCCTCAGCCTGGACTTCATCACCCAGCCCACCGTGGCGGCCGGAACGGACCAGTTCGGAAACTTCGTGGGGGGCTCGGTGGCTGCCTTCTTCTCGGATATGCTGGGGAACCGGAATCTGGGGGTGGGGGTCCAGGCCCAGGGAACGCTGAAGGACATCGGGGGCCAGTTCGTCTACCAGAACATGGAGAACCGTTGGAACTGGGGGATGGGAGGGGGCCGGATCCCCTTCCTGGTCCCCAGGGGGTTCCCCTCCCGGGACCTGGAGACGGGGGGGATCCGCTTCGACCAGGAGCTCCTGCGGATCTACAACACCCAGGCCTTCGTCCTCTCCTCGTATCCCTTCAGCCGGACGCGAAGGGCGGATTTCGCCGCAGGCCTGAACCGGTACTCCTTCGACCTGGAGCTGGAGACGATCCGCTTCGACCGGTTCGGTCAGTTCCTGGAACGGACCCGGGAAACCCGGAACGATCTGGTTCCGGATCCGGTGAACCTGTTCGAGGTGAGCAGCGCCCTGGTGGGCGACAATTCCTTCATGGCCTTCACCTCGCCCATCCGGGGGAGCCGCTACCGGGTGGAGCTGGGACAGACGGTGGGCTCCCGGAACTTCACCTCGGCCACCGTGGACTACCGCCGGTACTTCAACCCCACCACGAACCTCACCCTGGCCTTCCGGGGGCTCCACTTCGGCCGGTACGGGGATGACCTCGTCTCGGGACGGGACGTCATCTCGGGGGAGGTCCGGATCGAACCCATCCAGCCCCTCTTCCTGGGACGCGAGGGACTCGTCCGGGGCTATTCCGCCTACTCCTTCGAGGTGGCCCGGGAATGCGAGCCCACCGATGAGTTCTCCGCCTGTCCGGTCTACGAGCGCCTGCTGGGCCACCGCATCGGGGTGCTGAACGCCGAGGTCCGGGTTCCCCTCATCGGGACGGACCGCCTGGGACTCTTCGACTTCGGCTTCCTCCCCACCGAGCTCAGTGTCTTCACGGACGCGGGGCTGGCGTGGGATCGGGGCGACGACGTCTCACTGGAGTTCACCCGGGACCAGGCGGCGGGCCGCGTGCCGGTGGTGAGCTCCGGGGTGAGCGCCCGCTTCAACCTCATGGGCTTCCTCATCCTGGAGGCCTACTACGCCTATCCCTTCCAGCGTCCCGAGAAGGGGTGGCACTGGGGCT
>JBJHCB010000039.1:0-12714 GCA_050485805.1 Gemmatimonadota bacterium
GATCCGGGACGCGGTCTCCCCCCAGGAGATCCTCTTCGTGGCCGACGCCATGACGGGGCAGGAGGCGGTGCGGATCGCCCAGGGGTTCGACGAGGCCCTGGGCGTCACCGGGATCGTCCTCACCAAGATGGATGGAGACGCCCGCGGGGGTGCGGCCCTCTCCATCCGCGGCGTGGTGGGCAAGCCCATCAAGTTCGTGGGTGTGGGCGAGGGGATGGACGACCTGGACTCCGCGGACCCGGAGCGCCTGGCCGGGCGGATCCTCCAGCAGGGGGACATCGTCGGGCTGGTGGAGCGGGCCCAGCGGGCCGTGGACCAGGAGGCCTCGGCGCAGCTCGAGGCGAAGGTGTTGGGTCAGGGGAAGTTCACCCTGGAGGACTTCTTGGTGGCCATGCGGCAGGTGCAGAAGATGGGCCCGCTGGAGCAGCTGGTGAAGCTCATCCCGGGACTCGGGAAGAAGCTTCCCATCGGGAACATCGACCCGAAGCGGATGAAGCACGTGGAGGCCATCATCCTCTCCATGACGCCCGAGGAGCGGCGGCGTCCGGAGATCCTGAACGGCTCCAGGCGGGCCAGGATCGCCCGTGGAAGCGGCCGGTCGGTGGCCGAGGTGAACCGGCTGATGAAGCAGTTCAAGGACATGAGGAAGATGATGAAGCAGATGCGGAACATGCAGGGCTTCATGCCCGGCTGACCCCGCACAGGCAGGAACGCCCCCGGCCCGGTGGGTCTGCGGGGACACAGGCGCTCCCTCCCGGACGGGGAGGGAGACGGGAGCCCCACCCGGTGGGTGGAAATCGATCGCGCAGGAGAGAGAAGAGAACCAATGTCCGTCAAGATCCGTCTCCGGCGCATGGGCCGGAAGAAGCAGCCCCACTACCGGGTGGTGGTGGCCGACAGCGCAGCGCCCCGGGACGGGCGGTTCGTGGAGAACCTGGGATACTACAAGCCCCTCACCACGCCGGCCCGGCTGGTGGTGGACCTGGAGCGCGTGGATTACTGGATCGGCCAGGGGGCCCAGCCCTCCGACACGGTGAAGTCGCTCCTCTCCAAGGCCCGGAAGGGCGGGGACGAGGTCATCGCGGTGGGTGAGCCCGACGCCGAGGCCGAGCGGGCCCGGAAGTCCGAAGTGCTGGCTGCCAAGCGCAAGGCGGAGAAGGACGCCGAGGCGGCGGCCGCCGCCGAGGCTGCTGCGGCTGCGGAGGCCGAGGCCAAGGCCGCTGCGGAGGCGGAGGCGGAGGCGAAGGCTGCAGCGGAGGCCGAGGCTGCGGCGGAAGCCGAGCCCACCGCCGAGGATTCCGCCGGTGGGGAGGCCAGCGAGGAGGCCGGCGAGGAGCCCAAGGAGGGTTGACCGGAGGGTCACCCCCCTTCTCTCCCCTTCCTCCCCCATGGATCGGTCCCCGGATCCCCCCTTCGTGGTCGTGGGTCGCCTCACCCGGCCCCACGGGACGATGGGGGAGTTCCTGATCCGGTCCCTCACCGACCATCCCGACACCACCTTCGCTCCCGGTGTCCGTCTCCAGGTGGCCGATCCCACCGGGGCGGAGCCGGATCCCCTCTTTCCTCCCCTGGAGGTGGAGGAGGCCAGGGCCTACCGCCAGGGCTATCTCGTCCGCTTCGTGGGGGTGGAGGACCGCACCCGTGGGGACATCCTCCGGGAGCGGTATCTCCTCCGCCCCTTGCAGGAGGCGGAGCCCCCGGAGGAGGACGAGCTCTTCCACCACCAGCTCGTGGGCCTCACCGTGGTGACCCGGGGAGGGGAGACGGTGGGACGGGTCCTGGAGGTCTACTCCCTCCAGCCCTTCGATCTCCTGGAGGTGTCCCGCACCGGGGCCGACTCCCTCCTCATCCCCTTCACCCGGGAGATCGTGGTGGAATGGGACCTCGACCGGGGCACGCTGGTGGTGGACCCCCCGGAAGGGCTCCTGGAACTCTGAGCGGAGGGGGCGGGCCATGCGCATCAACCTGGTCACCATCTTCCCGGACTTCTTCCGGGAGCCCCTCTCCCTGAGCATCCCCGGTCGCGCTGCCGCGGCGGGGCTGGTGGAGTATCGGGTGGTGGACCTGCGGGACTTCACCCACGACCGGCATCGCACCGTGGACGACCTCCCCTACGGCGGGGGCGCCGGCATGGTGATGAAGCCCGAGCCCTTCTTCGAAGCCGTGGAGTCCCTGGCTCCCGGCGGACCCGTGGTCCTCCTCTCCCCCCGGGGACGGGTCTTCGGCCATGGGGATGCGGTCCGGTTCGCGGTTCAACCGGAGCTCACCCTGCTCTGCGGCCACTACAAGGACGTGGACCAGCGGGTGGCGGACCACCTGGCGACGGAGGAGCTGTCGCTGGGGGACTTCGTCCTCTCCGGGGGAGAGGTGGCGGCGCTGGCCGTCACCGACGCCGTGGTCCGCCTCCTCCCGGGCGCCATGGGGGACCATGAGTCGGCCTCGTCCGACTCCTTCTACGAGGGACCCCTCCTGAGCCCGCCCTCGTGGACCCGGCCGGCGGACTTTCGGGGGCTCCGGGTCCCCGAGGTGCTCCGGAGCGGAGATCACCGCCGGATCGAGGCGTTCCGGATGGAGGAGGCGGAGCGCCTGACCCGGGAACGTCGTCCCGATCTCTGGGACCGGGTCCGGGAAGGGGAACTCGGAGAGGAGTAGACGGGTCCTCCCCTCAACGTTATCCTTCGGGTCTCTGTTCGCCCGCTCCGGGCGATGTCCACGCTGGAGGCGACCATGGCCGATCTGCTTCGCGAACTCGACAACGAACTCCTCCGAGAGGATCTCCCTGACTTCGCCCCGGGAGACACGGTCCGCGTCCTCTACCGCGTCCGGGAGGGAGAGAAGGAGCGCATCCAGGCCTTCGAGGGTGTCTGCATCGGACGCCGCGGGGGCGGGATGGGCGAGACCTTCATGGTCCGGAAGGTCTCCTCGGGGATCGGGGTGGAGCGGGTGTTCCCGCTGAACTCCCCTTTCATCAAGGGGATCGAGGTGGTGCGCCGGGGACGTGTCCGCCGGGCCAAGCTCTACTACCTCCGGGGCCTCCGCGGAAAGGCGGCCCGGATCCAGGAGAAGCGGACCGGCTGATTCCACGCCGGCCTCCTGCCGGCGGATCACCCATGTCCCCCAGGGACCTCCCACGGCCCCGGAACCCCCTCGACTACGAGGATGGGCTCCGGGGTCGTGGCGTTCGGGCCCCGGCCGGGGTGGACGAGGTGGGGCGGGGACCCCTGGCGGGTCCCGTGGTGGCGGCGGCGGTGATCCTCCCCAAGGGATGCGTCATCGAGGGGGCGGCGGACTCCAAGACCCTCTCGGCCATCCGCAGGGAGACCCTCTGTCACGAGATCCTGGCCCGCGCCCTGGCCGTGGGGCTCGGAGCGGCCTCGGTGCGGGAGATCGACCGGGAGAACATCGCCGTGGCCACGGCCCGGGCCATGGATCGCGCCCTCCGGGCCCTCTCTGTCCCCCCGGACCACGTGGTGGTGGACGGTCGGCCGGTGACCCGCCTCCCCTGGGCCCACGAGGCGGTGGTGGGAGGGGATGGGCTCATCCACTCCGTCGCCTGCGCCTCCATCGTGGCCAAGGTCCACCGGGACCGCCTGATGCGACGCCTGGCCACCCGCTACCCCGCCTACGGGTGGGCCACCAACGTGGGGTACGGGACGCTCGAGCACCTGCAGGCCCTCCGGGACTTCGGTCCATCTCCCCACCACCGCCTCAGTTTCGGCGGGGTGCAGCTGGAGATGGGGCTGGAGGAGTCGGGCGGAGGGCGATAAGCTCAGGGGGTCTGTGCGAGGCGGTAGCTCAGCTGGTAGAGCAACGGACTTTTAATCCGTAGGTCCTGGGTTCGATCCCCAGCCGCCTCACTTCACTTGAAGGGCTTGGAACGCTCGCGAAGGGGAACCCCCTCCGGAGGTCCCCTGCCGTCCCCTTCCTGCTCGCTCTCTGGGGCACAGGGGGGGCACGACCGGTCCCCGGTCGCACCCCCCGTCCCCCGGCACGGCCTCCCGCGGGGCGGGGGCCGGCACGGTGGGGGTTCCTCAGCCCTCCAACTCCACGGTCACCTCGGCCACGGTCTCGAGCTCACCGTGGGTCGCGGTGATGCTGGCGCTCCCCTCTCCCACGGCCTCCACCAGGCCGTCCTCGTCCACGATGGCCACCTCCTCGTCGGAGGAGGTCCAGGCCACCGCGGCACCCTCCACCGCCTCTCCGTCCTGGTCGAGGACGGTGGCGGAGATCTGGGCGGTGGCGCCCACCGCCGTGAGGGTCAGCTGCTCCGGATCCAGTTCGATGCTGGTGGGAATGGGGTCGGAGGCCTCGATCTCCACCACCACTTCGGCGGTACCGGTGGCGTTCTCGCTCGTGGCGGTGATGGTGGCCACCCCTTCCTGGATCGCCTCCACCACACCCTCGGCCGTCACGGTGGCCACCCCTTCGTTGGAGGAGCTCCAGGTTACCTCGGCTCCCGGGATGGGCTCCCCATCGGCATCCAGGACGGTGGCGGAGAGGGTCTCGGTGGCGCCCACCTCGGTGAAGGTGATCTCTCCCGGAGCCACCTCCACATCCATGGGGACGGGGGTGACCGGTGGGTCCGTGGGGGAATCGTCGCAGGCTGCGAGTAGGAAGGCGCCGCCCAGCGCCAGGGTGGTCAGTCGTCCTGCAGGGCCGATCCTCATGGGGCCAACTCCTTCATGCACGGGTGCATCCGTCCGGCACGGCGGCCGGGGCGGAGGTCCGAGATCCCCCGGAGAGACGCTCTCTCCGGGGTCGGACTCACCCGGGCAACGAACGATCCCGGGCCGGTGTGACATCCGCACGAAGGCCCGGGCCCCTCTTCCGAGGGAGCCCGGGCCTTCACAGGTCCCGGCCTCGAGTCCCTACTGCCTCACCCCCAGGCGAGGTCGTGCTTCGAGATGGGGAGCGACCGGATCCGCTTCCCGGTGGCGGCGTGGATGGCGTTGGCCAGGGCCGGGATGGCCGGAGGGAGGGGAGGCTCACCCAGCCCCGTGGGCGGATGGTCCGTCTCCAGGAAGTGGATCTCCACCGGAGGCGCCTGGGGCATGCGGAGAAGGGGGAAGTCGTGGAAGTTGCTCTCCCGGGCCCGACCGCCCTCCACGGTGATCTCCTGGGCCAGGGCCTGGGAGAAGGCCTCCAGCACGGCGCCCTGGGACTGGTGCTCGGCGTTCAGGGGGTTGATCACCTGGCTTCCGATGTCCCCCACGGCCCAGACCTGGTCCACGGTGAGCTCCCCCCCGGGGGTTACGGTGACCTGCACCACCTCGGCGAAATACCCCCGGTGGCTGAAGTGGAAGGCGATCCCCTTCCCGGTGCCCCGGGGAAGGGCGTCCCGGCGGCCCCAGTCCGCCACCTCCGCCACCCGCCGGAGGACGCCGGCCGCCCGCTCCGGGTCCAACCCGGGTTCCTCTCCCACCCGGGAGAGGAGCTCCAGGCGGAAGTCCAGCGGATCCTTCCCCGCGGCCTCGGCCAGCTCATCCACGAACCCCTGGTAGACGAAGGCCAGGGCGTTGCTCCCGGGGGCCCGGAGGAATCCGGTGGGCACCCCCATGTCCACCAGGGAGCATTCCAGGGTGAAGGAGGGGACGAAGCCCGCCGGGAACTCGTTGGCCGACACCCCGGCGGCGGTGACAAAGCGCTCTCCCTCCCCCAGGGAGACGAAATGGTTCCGCCAGGCCACCAGCCGCCCGTCGGCATCCACGCCCCCCCGCATCCGATGGAACCCGATGGGGCGGAACATGCAGTGTCGGATGTCGTCCTCCCGGGTCCAGAGGAGCTTCACCGGCTCCCCGATCTCCCGGGCGATCCAGGCCGCCTCCACCACGTAGTCGTTGGCCAGGCGGCGGCCGAAGCCTCCCCCCACCCGGAAGAGGTGGAGGGTGATGTCCTCGGGGTCCATCTCCAGGGTCTGGGCCACCAGATTCACCCCGGCCTGGGGGGTCTGGGTGGGGGCCCATAGCTCCATCCTTCCGTCCCGATACCAGGCCGTGCAGTTCTGGGGCTCCAGGGGGGCGTGGGCCAGGAAGGGATAGTGGTAGTCCGCTTCCACGGTGCGGGCGGCGGAGGCCAGGGCCGCCTCGGCGTCCCCATCGCTCCGGAGGGTGAACCCTGCGGTCCCCTGCACCCGCTCCCGGGCCTCCTGGAAGAATCCATCACTGCTCCGCTCCGCCGTGGGCCCGTAGTCCCACTCCACCTCCAGGGCCTCCCGGGCGGTCTTCGCCTGCCACCAGCGGTCGGCCACGATGGCCACCCCCGGCAGGAGCCCGTTGAGGGCCGTGCCCCCCTCCACCAGGAAGGCGTGGCGGACGCCGGGCATGGCCCTCACCTCCTCCAGGTTCGCCCGAACCACCCGACCGCCGAACACGGGGCACTTCTGGAAGACGGCGTACCCCATTCCCGGCAGGGTGAAGTCGATGCCGTATTGGGGCTTCCCGGTGACGATGGCCAGGTTGTCCACGTTCCGCACCGGGGTCCCGATGATCCGGAACTCCGATGGGTCCTTCAGCGGGACCGCTTCCAGATCCGGCATCGGGACGGCCGAGGCCCGCCCGGCCAGCTCGCCGTATCCCGCCTCCCGGCCGCTCCCGGGATGGAGGACCCGCCCCCCGTCGGTGCGGCACTCCCCGGGGGCGACACCCCACGCCTCGGCGGCGGCGGCCACCAGCATGGCCCGGGTTGCGGCCCCCACCTGGCGCATGGGGAGCCAGTCCCGGGGGGTGGCGTTGCTCCCACCCGCGGCCTGGAAGGCGAGGTTCACGGGATCGAAGGAGGCCTGCTCCACCCGGACGCGGTCCCACTCCACGTCCAGCTCCTCCGCGATGAGCATGGGGAGCATGGTCTTCACCCCCTGCCCGATCTCCGGGTTCTTGGCGGTGAGGGTGACCTGTCCGTCGGGGTCGATCTGCACGAAGACGTTGAGGCGCCCCTCATCGAGGCTGCCATCCGGGGTGTCCAGGGCGGCGAGGCCCAGGGCGTCCAGCCGGAAGCCCACCAGGAGGCCTCCGCCTGCCAGGGCGGAGAGCCGCAGGAACTGACGGCGCGAGACGTGGAAGGCGGTGCTCATGAGGCCTCCTGGCCGAGGGAGGGTCCGGGGGCGGCGGTGGGGGCCTCCGCCTCCCCGTCCGCGGCGGCGGTCCCCGCGGCCCGGTGGATGGCCGACCGGATGCGGAGGTAGGTGGCGCATCGGCAGAGGTTGCCGGCCATGGCCGCGTCGATGTCGGCGTCGGTGGGGCGCGGGGTCTGCTGCAGGAGGGCGGCGGCGGACATGATCTGACCCGCCTGGCAGTAGCCGCACTGGGGAACGTCCAGCTCCTGCCAGGCCTGCTGCAGGGGATGGCTTCCGTCGGGCGAGAGGCCCTCGATGGTGAGGATCTCTCCGTTTTCGGCCGCCGAGACCGGGGTGACGCAGGAGCGGAGGGGGGAGCCGTTCAGGTGGACGGTGCAGGCCCCGCACTGGGCGATCCCGCATCCGAACTTCGTCCCCTTGAGTTCCAGCTCGTCCCGGAGCACCCAGAGGAGGGGCGTGTCCGGGGGGACGTCCACCGTGGCGGAACGTCCGTTCACTCGGAAGGTGATTGGCATGGCTTCGGCCCTCCTTGGGGGTTGCCCGGGTGGAGGTCCGAATGTACACCCCCCTCCCGCCCCGCGCACCGGTCCCTCCCTGCCCACCGGCGTTCCCACTCCGGGGGTGCGGGTGGAGGGAGGGGAGAGGGGGACTGGCGGATCCGTGGGGAGGATGGGAACGTGGGGGAGTCCCACGTTCCACCGGCACCGCCCTGGGAGGCCCACCATGCCCCGAGCCCCGTTCTCGCCCCCCCTCCTCCCCGCCCTCGTCGTGGGGCTCCTGGCCATGGGGGCCTGGGCTCCCGCCGAGGCCCAGCTCTTCCCCGGGCCCGACTGGACCGCCGTGGAGGAGGAGACCCTCCGGCATTTCCAGGCCCTGCTCCGCCTGGATACGAGCAACCCGCCGGGGAATGAGACCCTGGCGGCGGAGTACCTCAGGGAGGTCCTGGAGGCGGAGGGGATTCCCGCCCGCATCCTGGCCCTGGAGCCGGAGCGGGGGAACCTGGTGGCCCGGGTGCGGGGGAACGGCTCCCGGGAGCCCCTCCTCCTCATGGGGCATACGGACGTGGTGACCGTCATTCCGGAGCGCTGGGAGTTCCCCCCCTTCGACGCGGTCCGGCACGAGGGCTACATCTACGGTCGGGGGGCGCTGGACGACAAGGACAACGTGGTGGCCTCCCTCATGATGCTCCTCCTCCTCCACCGCATGGAGGTCCCCCTGGACCGGGACGTGGTCTTCCTGGCCGAGGCGGGGGAGGAGGGGACCACCCGGGTGGGGATCGACTTCATGGTCCAGGAGCACTGGGACGAGATCGCCGCCGAGTTCTGCCTGGCGGAGGGGGGCGGGGTCGTCCTCCGGGAGGGAGAGCCGGTGCTGGCCTCCATCGGGACGCTGGAGAAGATCCCCCGGACCGTGGAGCTCATCGCCCGGGGCCCCTCGGGCCACGGCTCCGTGCCCCTTCCGGGGAACGCCATCGCCCGTCTGTCCCGGGCCGTGGCGGCCATGGCCGACTGGGACCCGGAGCCCCGGCTCAACGAGACCACCCGGGAGTACTTCCGCCGGATGGCGGAGATGTCGCCCCCGGAGGAGGCCGAGCGGTACCGGGCGGTGACCTCGGGGGATCCCGCCGCGCTCCGGGAGGCCCTGGCCTGGTTCCGGGAGCACGCCCCGGGGTACGCCTCCCAGCTCCGCACCTCGGTCTCCCCCACCATCCTGGAGGGGGGGGACCGGATGAACGTGATCCCCTCCGAGGCCCGTGCGGTCCTGGACATCCGCGCCCTTCCCGACGAGGATCCGGACGAGCTCCTGGACCTGATCCGAAGGGTGGTGGACGATCCCGGGGTGGACGTGCGCTTCGCGCCCCGGGATGGGATGCAGCGCCCCGCAGGGGGGACCTCCATCGACACCGAGGCCTTCCGCGCCATCGAAGAGGGAGTGAGGCGCCACTATGGGATCGCCTCCCTGCCCACCATGAGCACGGGGGCCACAGACATGGCCCAGGTCCGATCCATGGGGGTGGACTGCTACGGCATCGGACCCGCGGTGGATGCCGAGGATCAGGGGCTGGGCTACGGGGCCCATGGGGACCAGGAACGGATCCTGGAGGCGGAACTCCACCGCTTCGTACGGTTCTACTGGGACGTGGTCCTGGAGATCGCGGGGAGCCGGGCGGGAACACGCTGACCCATCCCCACCGGAACGGGCGAAGGGGGTGAGGGGTGAGGAGACGGACGCCCCGGGGAGAGCCCGGGTGCCGAGACGAGACGAGACGGGAGGGTGGGGATGGCGGGAGCGAAGGGAGTGCTGGTTCGGGGGGTGATCGCAGGGGTGGTGGGGGCCGCAACCCTGGCTCTCTGGTTCCTGCTGGTGGACCTGGCGGCGAGTTCGCCCTTCCGGACCCCGGCCATGATCGGCTCCGCCCTCTTCGGGATGGAGGGGCTCGAGGGGTCGCCGGGGCTCATCGCCCTGTTCACCGTCTTCCACCTCACGAGCTTCCTGGTGGTGGGCACCGCCACCGCATGGGGGATGTCCCATCTGGAGCGGGCACCCAACGTCCCCCTGGGGATGGTGGTGGGGTTCGCCCTCTTCCTGGGCGTGTTCTACGGGAGCGCGGTGGTCACGGGGATGGACGTGGTGGCGCAACTCGGCTGGGTGGAGACCCTGGTGGGGAATGTCCTGGCCGGGATCACCCTGGTGGCCGTCCTGCACCAGACCGGGGTCACGGGCCGGGTGGCCTGGTGGTCCACCCTCCAGGAGACCATGGTCCTCCGCGAGGGGGTCATCGCCGGGGTGGCCGCGGGGTTCATGGTGGCCACCTGGTTCCTCATCGTGGACACGGTGCAGGGTCGACCCTTCTTCACCCCTTCGGCCCTGGGTTCCGTCCTCTTCCTGGGGGCGTCGAGCCTGACGGAGGTGGAGGTCTCCCTCTGGGTCACGGTGGCCTACACCCCGGTCCATTACGGGGTGATCATCCCCTTCGGCATCGCGGCTGCCGCGCTGGCCCGGCAGGCCGAGGAGCAGCCCCAGCTCCTCATCGGGGGGATCCTCTTCTTCGTGGCCTTCGAGGCCTTCTTCCTGGGGATCGTCACCGTGGCCGCCGAGTTCCTCCTGGGGCCCCTGGCCTGGTGGAGCATCGCCATGGGCAACCTGGTGGGGGTGGTGACCATGGTGGGGTACCTCTGGTGGAAGCACCCGAAACTGAGCCGGTCCCTGGACACCGAGGTCATCGAGCGGCCCGCCTGATCACGGTGATGGTCGCCTCGCCGGGTGCGCCGGCGCCGCCATGAGCATCGAGCTCGCCCTTGTCCTCCTGGTCCTCCTGGGAGCGGTGGTGTCCTTCGCCACCGGGGCCTTCCGGGTGGACATCACGGCCCTCCTCGTCCTCGCCTTGGTGGCGGTGCTGGGACTCGCGCCGGCGGATCGGGCGGTGGCGGGGTTCGCCAGCCCCGCCGTCCTCTCCATCGCCGGGATGTACGTCCTCTCCGCAGGGCTCTCCCGGACCGGGGTGGCGGACCTGGTGGGGGCCCGAATCCTGCGCTGGGCGGGGACGAGGGAGAGTCGGCTCATGCTGGCCATCGTCCTCTTCTCCGGGCTCCTGTCGGGGTTCATGAACAACGTGGGCGTGGCGGCCATGATGCTCCCCGTCACGGTGAAGCTGGCCCGGGAGGCGGGGCTGCCCCCATCCAAGCTCCTCATTCCCATGGCCCTGGGGGCCCAGCTCGGGGGGTTCACCACCCTCATCGGCACCTCCGGGAACCTGGTGGCCTCCGACGCCCTCCTGGACGCCGGGTTCGCCCCCTTCGAGCTCCTGGGATTCCTTCCGGTGGGGGGTCCCCTCCTGGCGGCCGGCGCCCTCTTCCTCCTGGTGGCCGCCCCCCGACTCCTCCCCCACCGGGAGCCCGAGTCCAGGGGACCGCGGCGCCCGGGCATCCGGGAGGACGTGGAGCTGGAGGAGCGGTTCTTCCGCCTCATCCTTCCCTCCCGGACCCTCCTGGAGGGGAAGACGCTGGAGGAGAGCCTCATCGGATCGGCGCTGGGGGTCCACGTGCTGCAGGTGGAGAGGGGAGAGGAGCGGATCCGGGCGCCGGGGCCGGGGACGGTCCTCCGGGGCGGGGACCGCCTCCTGGTACAGGGCCGTCCCGACTTCTTCGAGGAGCTCCGGGGACGCCGACACCTGGCCGTGGACCAGCGGGGGGTGCGGCCGGAGTGGCTGGAGCGGGAGGGGACCGGGCTCGCGGCGCTGACGGTGGCACCGGATTCCCCCCTGGTGGGACGGACCGTGGCTGAGCTGGATCTCCAGGCCCGGGAGGGGATCCTCGTCCTCTCCATCCGGCGGGACGACCTCCGCCGGCGCACCCACCTCCACGACACGGTGGTGAAGGAGGGAGACCTCCTCCTCCTCCACGGTCCCCACGATCACCTCTACGACTTCCTCCGGGGGACGGAGGGCGGTGGGGAGGGGGGGGAGGGAGCCCCGGCCCCCGGCCCACCGGGACGTCCCCATGGCTCCTGGGAGCCCCTCCCCGCCCTGGCGGCCATCCGCCGATTCGAGTTGGACGAGCGGCTCTGGGCCCTCCAGGTCACCGAGGGATCCCTCTTCGCCGGGCGCCGGCTGGGGGATACCCGGCTGGGGGATGCCGTGGGGATGATGGTCCTGGCCATCGGGCGGGAAGGGGAGGGAGGCGAGGTCGAGGCCGTCCTCCTCCCCGGTCCGGAGACGGTGGTGGAGCCCGGCGACCATCTGTTGGTGAAGACCCGACCCGAGGACCTGGTGGTCCTCCGGGGACTCCAGCGGCTGGAGCTGGAGGAAGACCCGGATGTGAGCCTCGAGGCGCTGGAATCCACCGGGGCCGGGTTCGTGGAGGCGGTGGTGGCGCCCCGATCCTCCCTCATCGGGAAGAACCTCCGCCAGGCGGCGTTCCGGAGCCGGTTCGGTCTCCACGTGGTGGGCATCCTGCGGGAGGGGGAGACGATCCGCACCCAGCTCCGGGACCAGACCCTCCACTTCGGAGACGCCCTTCTCCTGTACGGACCCCGCCGGAAGGGGAGGGCGCTCTCCCGGGAGGCGGACCTCATCCTCCTCCACGAGCCCGACCCCTCACCCCCGGAGACGCGGCGGGCCCCCCGGGCCATCGTGATCCTCGTGGCGGCCATCCTGCCCATCATCCTGGGATGGCTCCCCGTGGCGGTGGGGGTGCTGGCCGGGGCGGCGGCCATGGTGGTCACCCGGTGCCTGACCCCCGAGGAGGCCTACCGGGCGGTGGAGTGGCCGGTCCTGGTGCTGGTGGCGGGGATGTTGGCCCTGGGAGCGGCGCTGGATGAGACCGGGGCCGCCCGGATCCTGGGGGAGGGGATGCTCGCCGGGGTCGCGGGGCTGGGTCCCCGGGGGGTCCTGGCGGGCCTGGTGGTGACGGCGGCGCTGGCCTCCCAGATCATGCCGGGGCCGGCGGTGGTGGCTCTCCTGGCACCGGTGGCCATCGCGGGGGCGGCACAGCTCGGGATCGCTCCCCACGCCCTCGTCCTGGGGGTGGCCATCGCCTCCACCTCGCTGGCGAGCCCCGTCTCCCAGCCGGCCCAGGCGCTGGTGATGGCTCCTGCGGGGTACCGGCTGCGGGACTATCTCCCCCTGGGGATCCCCATGACCC
>JBJHCB010000040.1:0-12685 GCA_050485805.1 Gemmatimonadota bacterium
CTCCGCCCGTCCCCTGGCCGAGCGGATCCAGGGGATCCGGGGCCAGAGCGGCATCCGGGTGGTCCGCCCCCTGGATCCCTGAGCCATGCTCCGACTCCCTCCCTTCCGATATCACCGGCCCCGGGACCTGGACGAGGCGTTGGAGCTTCTGGATCGGCACGACGGCGACGCCATGCCGGTGGCCGGGGGCACGGACCTGGTCCCCAACATGAAGCACCGCCTCTTCACCCCCGGGCACCTGGTGGCCCTGGGGGGGCTCCCGGAGCTCCGGGGCGTGGAGGTGGAGGACGGTTCCCTGGTGGTGGGGGCAGGAGAGACCCTCTCGGCGGTGGCGTCCCACCCCCTGGTCCGCACCCACCTCCCGGCCCTGGCGGAGGCGGCGGCCCACGTGGCGGGGCCCCAGCTCCGGAACCGCGGCACCCTGGGGGGCAACATCTGCCTGGACACCCGCTGCACCTACTACAACCAGACCGAGTTCTGGCGGAGCGCCCTGGGGTACTGCCTGAAGAAGGACGGCGAGGTGTGCCACGTCACCCGGGTGGGCCGGAAGTGCGTGGCGGCCCACTCCGCCGACACGCCCCCCGTGCTCCTCACGGTGGATGCCCAGGTGGAGCTCCGGGGGCCTGGGGGAATCCGGTCCCTGCCGATCCGGGACTTCTTCCTGGCGGACGGGGTGTGGAACACCCGCCGGGAGCCCGGCGAGATCCTGACCCGGATCCGGATCCCCCTCGACGGGGATCGCCCGGCGGAGGACGGGCCGGGGGAGCGGGTCACCATCTACCGCAAGCTCCGGCAACGGAAGGCGGTGGATTTCCCCCTCCTGACGGTGGCGGTGGCGGGCTGGTTCGATCCGGAGGGCCGGTTGACCGCCCTCCGGGGCGTGGTCACGGGGCTGGGTTCCCGTCCCCGGGAGCTCTCCGGGTGGGAAGAGATGGCCCGGGGCGAAGCCCTGGAGCCGGATCTGGTGGAGGCCCTGGCCGAGCGGGCCCACCGCCAGTGCACCCCCCTGGAGAACCACATCGTGGATCCGGAATGGCGGAAGGCCATGGTGCCCGTGCAGGTGCGTCGGGCCCTGGAGGACCTTCGGCAACGCCGGTCCCCCTCCGGCGTCCAGCGATCGGCGTCATGACCGGGCCTCCCCCCGTCCCCGGGGGGCCCTCCCCGGGGACGGGGGGGAACCCCTTCCCGGACGGTGGGGAACGAGGGTCGTCGCCGTCCCACCGGCCCTCCGGGGCCTCCACCCCCTCCCTTCCCCCGGACACCCTTCCCCGGGCCCTGGAAGCGCTGGTGGAGGAGTCTCCCGACGGGATCGTCCTCTTCCGGTGGGAGTCCAGGGACGGTGTCGAGGACTTCCGGCGGATCCTCCTGAACGCCACGGCCGAGCGGATCCTGCGGAGCTCCCGCGAGGCCCTCCTGGGTCGAACCGCCGCGGACAACCCCCAGCCTCCGCTGGGGGCGCGCCTTCCGACGTTCTTGAGGAAGGTGTGGCACTCCGACCACCCCCATGAGGAAGTGGTGGAGGTGAACGGCGAAGGGGGGCGCCGCGTCTTCCTCTTCCGGGGACGGACCCTGGGGGAGCAGGTGGTGGGGATCCGGATGGTGGAGATCACGGATCGGGAACTGGCCCGACGGGAAGCGGCCCGTCGGGAACGGTTGCTCCGGGGCGTGGCCGCCGTCAGCGAGCGGCTCCTGGGTTCACCCTGGCCCCAGGTGCTGGACGAGGTGGTGGCCATCCTGGGCACCCATGCGGAGGTGAGCCGCGTGTATGTCTTCCGGGGACGCACCTCAGCCGAGGGGCGCCTTCTGGTGGACCAGGTGGCGGAGTGGTGTGCGCCGGGGATCCTTCCCCAGGCCGACAACCCCCTCCTCACCGGTCTGGACCTGGAGAAGGTGGGGCTCGGGGGCTGGCGGAGCGCCTTCGAGGCGGGTCAGCCGGTCCGGACCACGGCCCGGGAGGCGGCTCCAACGGTCCGCAGCCTCCTGGAGGCCCAGCAGGTGCGGTCCATCCTCATCCTCCCCATCCAGGTGGAAGGTCGGCTCTGGGGGGCCGTCGGGTTCGACGAGTGCGAGCAGGAACGCTCCTGGTCCGACGGCGAGCTGGAGGTCCTCCGCTCCGGTGCGGCGCTCCTGGCCGCCACCGTGCACCGGGAACGGGGGCAGAGGGAGCTGGAGGCGAAGGAGGCCCGTCTTGCCGCCGCGGTGACGGCTTCCCGGGACGCGTTCATCATCATCACCCAGGACGGTGCCCCCCTGGAGTGGAACCCTGCCGCGGTGCGCATCCTGGGATCCTCGCCCAGGGGGCCGGTGGCCCCTCCCGAGGACGTCTTTCCCGGGCTCATGGAGATCCTGGCGTCGACCCCCGGCGGGGGCATCTGGTTCGAGGTGGAAGGGCATCGGATGGGCGAGGAGCAGCCCTTCCCCGCCCAGGTCACCGTCACTCCGATCCGGGTGGAGTCCCTGGACCTCCTGGCACTCGTGGTCCGGGACCTCACCGAGGAGAAGCGGATGGAGGAGCGGCTGCGGCAGATGGAGAAGCTGGACAGCGTGGGCCGCCTGGCCGGGGGCGTGGCCCACGACTTCAACAACCTCCTCACGGTGATCCGGGGCAACACGGATCTGGCCCTGGAGTCGCTGGCGGAAGGACAGCCGCCCCGGGAGGAACTGGCGGAGATCGCCCGCGCCTCGGGGAAGGGGGCGGCGCTCACCCAGCAGCTCCTGGCCTTCTCCCGCCGGCAGGTGATGCGTCCGGTTCCCCTGGATCTGAGTCGGGTGGTGGAGGAAATGGCCCGTCTCCTGGATCCCCTCATCGGGGACCACATCGCCGTCCAGCTGGAGTTGAACGGGGAGCTCCCCCCCGTCCTGGCCGACGCGGGCCAGGTGGAGCAGGTCCTCATGAACCTGGTCCTGAACGCCCGGGACGCCATGCCCACCGGGGGACGGCTCCACCTCCGGACGGCCCGGGTGGAGGGCCCCGCCGCCATGCCGGGCTCGGCGGCTCCGGCGGCGTCCGTCGCCGGGGCGACTCCGCGGCCCGTCCCTCCCGGGGAGGCACCCGGTGGGCCGGTGGGCGCGGAGTGGGTGGTCCTGGAGGTGACCGACGACGGGACGGGAATGACCCCCGAGGTGCAGCGTCAGATCTTCGAGCCCTTCTTCACCACCAAGCCCCAGGGCGAGGGGACGGGTCTGGGCCTCGCCACGGTCTACGGGGTGGTCAAGCAGAGCCAGGGAGAGATCCGGGTGGAATCGGAGCCGGGGAAGGGGACCATCTTCCGGGTCTATCTTCCGGCGGTCGCAAGCCGGGGGGGCGCAACGTGAGTCGGGGGGTAGCGGTCGCCTGCCTTCCCCTCAGGCCCGTTCCAGGACCATGGCGTAGGCCAGCCCTCCGGCGGCACAGACGGTGAGAAGGCCGAACTCGCCGTCCGACCGGCGGAGCTCGTGGGCCAGGGTGGTGGTGAGGCGGGCTCCGGTGGCCCCGAAGGGATGCCCCAGGGCGATGGAGCCCCCCATGACGTTGATGCGGTCCTCGGGCGGGTGACCCACCTTCCGGCTCCGTCCGAGGGTTTCACGGGCGAACCGCTCCGAATCCAGCGCCTGGAGGTTGGAGAGGACCTGGGCCGCGAAGGCCTCGTGCATCTCCATCACGTCGATGTCCTTCATCTCCAGGCCGGCCCGCTCGAGGGCCACCGGCGCCGCCAGGGCGGGGCCCTGGAGGAGCTGCTGACCGGGGTCCAGTGCGGAGACGGCGTAGCTTCGGATCCAGGCCAGGGGCTCCACCCCGTGGGCCTTCACCGCCCGGGGGCTCATGAGCACCACGGCGGCGGCTCCGTCGGTGAGGGGGGAGGCGTTCCCCGCCGTCACCGAGCCGCGCCGTCGGTCAAAGGCGGGGGAGAGGGCCTCCAGGGCCTCCAGGCTCGTGTCGGAGCGGATGCCGTTGTCGGCGGTCTCCACCGCGTCGTATTCCGGGGGGAGATAGACCGGACAGATCTCCGGAGGGAGGCGCCCATCCTGGACGCCGGCGGCGGCCAGCCGGTGGGAGCGAAGGGCCCACCGGTCCTGCTCCTCCCTGGGGATCCCGTTCTCCTTCGCCATCCGCTCCGCCGCCTCGCCCATGGTCTCGCCGGTGGTGGGCTCGGCGATCCGGGGCTGTACCGGCTTCAGATCCGAGGGGCGGAGCCCCGAGAAGGCCCGGAGCCGGTCGGCCGTGGACCGGGCCCGGGAGGCGCGGATGAGGGCCTGGGACAGCCCCTCCCCCACCAGGATGGGAACGTGGGAGAGGACCTCGGAGCCTCCGGCCACCACCACGTCCGCCTGGTCCAGCTCCACCAGGTTCACCCCGTCCGCGATGGCCTGGTTCGCCGAGGCACAGGCCAGGGAGACGGTAGAGGCCGGAACGGATGGGGGAAGGATCCCGAGCCCCACCTCCCGGGCCAGGTTCGGGGCATGGGGGTTGTGGACCACGGTCCCCAGGATCAGCCGGTCCACCTCGTCTGCCGGGAGCCGGCAGCGGGCGAGGACCTCCCGCACCGCCACCTTTCCCAGGTCCGTTGCGGTGAGGGTACGGAACCCCGTACCAGCCTTGAGGAAGGGGGTGCGGCATCCGGCCACCAGGGCGGTCTTCATGACGGATCTCCCGTGGGAAGGGAAGGGCCTCGGGCTCGGAGATACCCGCACGCCCCGGCGGCGATCCGGGACTGGTTCCCCCGGTGGCCCGGATGTACCCTTTCCCCATGAACCGTGCCGAACCCTCCCTCGAACTCCGGCCGGCCAGGGAGGACGACCTCCTCCCCCTGGCCCGTCTGTGGGCGGTGGCCTTCCCCGGGGAGCGGTCCGTCTCCACCCGGGCCCGGCAGCTCCGGGAGGGCGGCACCTACGGGGGGCTGGAGACCTGCTGGGTGGCGGAGCAGGAGGGGCGGATGGCCGGAGCGTTCCGGGTCTACGACCTCCTCCTCCACCTCCACGGGCGTCCCCTCCCCACCCTGGGTCTGGCGGCCCTGGCCGTGGATCCCTCCTTCCGGCGAAGGGGGGTGGGGGCCGCCCTCTGTCGGGCGGCCATGCGGCTGGGGCGCGAACGGGGCGACCTCCTCTCCGCCCTCTATCCGTTCCGGGTGGACTTCTATGCCCGGCTCGGATACGCCCTGGCGGGGGAGTTCCACCGGTATCGCTTTCCGCCCGCCGCCCTTCCCGCCTTTCCGGGAGCCGACACCGTGCGGATGATCCCACCGGCGGAGCGGGAACCCATGCTCCCCGATTTCTATGCCTCCCTCCTGGGCAGGATGCATGGGGCCGTCCGTCGCACCCCCGGGATGTGGGAGTTTCTGGCGGACGAGGAGGTGCAGGTCTGGGGGGTGCCGGCTCCCGGGGGCCTGGGGGGCTACATGGTGACCGAGCCCCGGCCGGGAGGCTCCCGCCGGAAATCCGCCCTGCGGGTCCGGGAACTCCTGGCGGGGGATGCGGACAGCTACAGGGCGCTGTTGGGCTGGTTGGCACGACAGTCGGACCAGTGGGAGGAAGTGACCTATGATGCGCTTCCGGGGGAGCGGCTCCAGCAGGTCCTCTCCCACCCCCGGCTCCCCGGGAACGGGAGGGCAAGGGGCCTGTGGTTCCCCTCCGCCACCCTTCTCAGGGGGCCCATGGTGCGGGTTCTGCACCTGCCGGATCTCCTGGAGCGGATGGGCTTCCCCGAGGGCGCCGTGCTGGACGTGCGCGATGCCGACCTCCCGGAGAATTCCGGGCGGTGGCACGGGGCGTCGGAGGGAGTGCCGCAGCGCCTCCAGCCCCGGGGGGAGGGTGGGGCCCTCCCCATCGCCCTGGTGAGCGGCCTCCTGGCCGAGGGCGAGCTGCCGGGACTCCCCCCCAGCGGCGGCCCGGACTTCGATCCCCCCATGGGGATACGGGACTTTCGACTCCTGGACGCCTTCTGATGAGCAGGGACGAGCCGGGGTACCATAAACCGGATCCGGCTTCGTTTTGCCACGCCCCTCCCGGGGCTTCCTCCTTCTCCGGCCGCAGACCGTGATCGCCCTCTCCTTCGACGTCTCGACCCGGGGCTTCCTGATGGCCCGGACCCTGGGCCGGATCACCGAGGCGGCGACCTTCGGGCCCCTCAGCGCCCTCCGGCTCGGAGAGCGCCCGGTGCCGGAGCTCCCGGGCCCCGGGTGGGTGGAGCTGGAGGTCCTGGCCTGCGGCATCTGCGGGACGGATCTGGCCACCCTCCGCTACGCTGCGTCCCCGGCCCTGGAGCCCTTCGGTTCCTTCCCTGCGGTTCCTGGACACGAGATCCTGGCCCGGGTGGTGCGGACCGGTGCCCGGGTGACGGGACTGGAACCCGGCCAACGGGTGGCCGTGGACCCCATGCTCTCGTGCCTGACCCGGGGGCGGGTGGCGGCAGGGGCCTGTGCTTCCTGCCGGGAGGGGCGACACTCCACCTGTGAACTCGCCGGGGAGGAGGGGGATCCCGAACCGGGAGGACGCCGGCTATCTCCCGGTCTGACCATTGGTTACCACCGGGACCTCCCAGGCGGATGGGGGGAGCGGATGGTGGCCCACGGGAGCCAGCTCTTCCCTGTGGAGGAGGGTCTGTCGGATCGGGCCGCCGTCCTGCTGGAACCCCTGGCCATCGGGGTGCACGCCGTCCTCAACGCCCCACCCGCCGATCCCGGCGCGGACGTCCTGGTCATCGGGAGCGGGCCCATCGCCATGGGGGTGGTCTGGGCCCTCCGGGCCACCGGATTCCGGGGAGCGGTCATCGCCCAGGTGAAGCGGACCCACGAGGCGGAGTTGGTCCGCCGGTTGGGGGCCACCGACGCCGTCCAGCCCGGGGTGGAGGTGCGGGAACTCCTGGCCGAGACGGGCGCCCTGGCCTATCAGCCCATCCTGGGTCCCGAGGTCTTCTCGGGAGGCGGGTTTCCCCAGATCTACGACTGCGTGGGGAACCGGGCGTCCCTGGCCCAGGCCCTCCGGTACGCGGCGCCCCGGGGACGGGTGGTCATGCTGGGCTGTGCCGCCGAGATCCCGCGGTTGGATCTCACCTTCCTCTGGGCCCGGGAGCTCGAGCTCCGGGGCTTCGTGGGCTACGGAGTAGAGGAGTGGCGCGGGGAGCGACTCCACACCTTCCAGGTGACGCAGCGGCTCCTGGCGGAGACCGGGGCGCCGGTGGCCGACATGGTGACCCACGCCTTTCCGCTCAAGGAGTACCGCGCGGCGCTTTCCGCGGCGGGCAACCACCGCCGGAGCGGCGCGGTGAAGGTGATCCTGGAGCCGGGAGACTAGGCCGGGAGACTAGGCCGGGAGACGGGGCCGGGAGATCAGGCCCGGAGACCTGGCCCGGGGTCCCGGCCCGGAGTCCAGGCCCGGAGTCGGGCCCGGAACGCCTCTCCCTCCACCTGGATTCCCTCCAGCTCCAGGAGGCGTACCTTTCGGGGAAGCCCCCCGGAAAAGCCCCCCAGACGACCCCCCGAAGCCACCACCCGATGGCAGGGAATGACGATGGGGAGGGGGTTGGCCCCCACGGCCTGGCCCACCGCCCGGGCCGACCCCCTTCCAAGTTCTCGAGCCAGCTCCCCGTAGCTCCGCACCGCCCCACGGGGGATGCTCCCGAGGAGTTCCAGGACCGCCTGCTGGAAGACCGTTCGCCGGCTCAGGTCCAGCGGCAGGCCGTGGAAGGGGCGGACCGCTCCCTGGAAGTAGGCTTCCAGGGCTTCCCGGGCGGACTCCAGGACGGGGTGGGTCCCCGGGGGTGAGGCGCCGGTCGCTTCCTCCCCGCGGAGCCCGAAGCGGACCTCCCGGAGGCCCGCCTCCGATGCGGCCAGGTAGAGGGGCCCCAGGGGGGTCCGACGGAGGATCAGATGGCCGTCCGCGCTCATGGCTCCTCCGATTCACGGGGGAGGAGGCGGGAAGCCTCCCGGTCACGCACCCGGGGCGACGGGGTCCCCTGCCGGCTCTCCCCCACCGCCCGCCGGAGGGCGTCGAACCCCAACAGGGCACATTTCACCCGGACGGGGAAACGCGCCACCCCCGCCAGGGCCCGGAGGTCCTTCAGGGAGGGGTCCTGGGCGGCCCCCGGGTCCCCCTGCAGGAGCGCCGTGAACCGGCCGGTCAGTGCCAGCGCCTGATCCAGGTTCCTCCCCATGAGGAGGTCGGACATCATGGAGGCCGAGGCCTGGGAGATGGAGCACCCCTCTCCCTGGAAGGCCACGGCCGAGATGACCTCCTCCTCCACCCGGAGCCGGAGCGTCACCTCGTCACCGCAGGAGGGGTTGTGCACCTGGACCTCCACCGTGGCGTCGGGGAGCTCCCCCCGGTGCCTCGGTCTCCGGAAGTGGTCCAGGATGAGCTGCTGGTAGAGGGAGGTGAGCTGGACGTCGGGCATGGCGTCGGATCCCGTCCCGTCCCCGGCGGTCAGGCGAAGATCTGGCGGACCGTCTCCAGCCCCTCGGCCAGGCGGTCCACCTCGTCCCGGGTGTTGTAGAGATAGAAGGAGGCCCGTGCGGTGGCTGCCACGCCGTAGCGCCGCATGAGGAGTTGCGCGCAGTGATGCCCCGCCCGGATGGCGATCCCCTCGGCGTCCAGGATGGTGGAGATGTCGTGGGCATGGGCGTCCCCCAGGAGGAAGGAGACCACCCCTGCCCTACCCCGGGGGTCCGGGGGGCCGAAGAGCCGGATCCCCGGCAGGGCCGACAGGCGCTCCAGGGCGTAGGCCACCAGCTCCTGCTCGTGGCGGAGGATGGCGGCGGGGCCTACCTCGTCCAGGTAGTCCAGGGCCGCCGCCATCCCCACGGCTCCCGCGATGTTGGGGGTCCCCGCCTCGAACTTGTGGGGGAGGGCCGCCCAGGTGGAATGGTCCCGCTCCACCAGGGAGATCATCTCACCGCCCCCCTGGTAGGGAGGCATCTCCTCCAGGAGCTCGCGCCGCGCCCAGAGTGCGCCGATCCCCGTGGGGCCGCAGAGCTTGTGACCGGAGAAGGCGTAGAAGTCCGCGCCCAGCTCCGTCACGTCCACGGGGTGGTGGGCCGCCCCCTGGGCCCCGTCCACCAGGAGTCGGGCCCCAGCGGCCCGCACCCGCTCCGCGATCTCCGGGACGGGGTGGATGGTGCCCAGGGCGTTGGAGACGTGGCCCACTGCCACCAGGCGGGTCCGCTCCGACAGGATCCCGTCCAGGGCATCCAGCTCCAGCGTCCCCTCGTCCGTCACCGGGATGTACCGGAGCCGGGCCCCCTTCCGGGCGGCCAGGAGCTGCCAGGGAACGATGTTGGAGTGATGCTCCATCTCGGAGAGGACGATCTCGTCTCCCTCTCCCACCTGGCGCTCTCCCCACGTGGCGGCCACCAGGTTGATCCCCTCCGTGGTTCCCCGGGTCCAGATCACCTCCGCGGGATCCTCGGTTCCCAGGAACCGGGCCACCCGCCCCCGGGCCCCTTCGAAGGCATCGGTGGCCCTCCGGGAGAGCTCGTGGATCCCCCGGTGGACGTTGGCGTTCCCCGTACGGTAGTACTCCTGGAGGGCATCCAGGACGGCCAGGGGCTTCTGGGTGGTGGCGGCGTTGTCCAGGTAGACCAACGGGCGTCCCTGCACCTCTTCGGCCAGGATGGGGAAGTGGGCCCGGAGACGCTCCACGTCCAGTGGCCCAGGCTCCCTGGAGGCCCGGCCGGGGGAGTCGGCGTGGGGGGTGGATGGCGATGCGGTGGGTTCCACGGGGGCCTCCCGGTGGGGGCTCAAGCCAGCTTCACGAACACCTGGTCACCCCGGATCTCCACGGGGAAGGTCCGGACGGGCCGGATGGCGGGGAGGCGGGTGGCCTTCCCCGTGCGGACATCGAACCGCGCCCCGTGGAAGACGCACTCCAGCTCCCCGTCCTCCACCTCCCCGTCGGAGAGGGGGAAGTCCCGATGGGAGCAACGGTCCTCCAGCGCGAAGATCTCATCCTCCCATCGCACCAGCACCACCTTCTCTCCCCCTCCCATGGTGGCGTGGACGCAGCCATTCCCCTGGCAGTCCGCCAGGGAGGCCACGGCGACCCACTCAGCCATTCCGGAGGCGCTCCTCGATGCTCCCCGTCACCTTCTCCACCACCCCCCCCAGGGGGAGGCGGGAGAGGACCTCTCCCAGGAATCCCAGCACCACCAGTCGCTCGGCCTGCTCCCGGGAAAGCCCCCGGCTCAGCAGGTAGAAGAGGGCCTCCACGTCCAGCTGCCCCACCGTGGCGCCATGAGAGCAACGGACGTCGTCGGCCTCGATCTCCAGGTTGGGGAGGGAGTCGGCCCGGGCCTCCTCAGAGAGGAGGAGGTTCCGGTTCGTCTGGTACGCGTCGGTGCGCTGCGCCCCCTCGTGCACCTTGATGATCCCCCGGAAGACGCTCCGGGCTCCCCCGTCCAGGGCGCCCTTGTACAGGAGGTCGCGCTTGGAGTTGGGGGCGACGTGGTCCTGACCGGTGTTGTGGTCGAAATGCTGGGATCCGTCTGCGAAGTAGAGGCCCAGCATGTCCGAGTTGGCACCGGGCCCCCGGAGCTGCGCGTTCAGGTCCAGGCGGCCCACCGAGGCCCCCAGGGAGATGTTGAGGGTGTCCAGTGTGCTGTCCCGGTCCGCCATCGTGCGTTGCTGGGCCAGGTGGAACGCCCCCCGGCCCATCCGCTGGAGGGAGACGTACTGGAGCTGGGCGCCGTCCCGGGCGAAGACCTCCACCGCGGAGGAGAAGAGGGTCTGCCGATCCAGATCCTCGGAGAGGATCTCGTCCACGAAGGAGACCTGGCTTCCCGGCTCGGCCACCACGAGCGTCCGGGAGAAGTAAGCCATACCGGGGGCGGAGACCCACCGGGAGACCCGCACGGGCTGCTCCAGGCGCACGCCCCGGGGGACCAGGAGGACGACTCCGTCCGTCCAGAGCGCCGCGTTGAGCGCCTGGAACTTCCCCTGGGTGGCCGGGACGGCCTCGGTGGCCAGGAGCTCCCGAAGGCGATCCGGGTGCGACTCCACGGCCTTCCGGAGGGAGGTCAGGACCACCCCCTTCGCCTCCAGTTCGGGATCCAGGTCCACGTGGGCCACGGAGCCGTCCAGCTCTACCACGTGCCCGGAGGCATCCCAGTCGGACTCCATGGCGGTCCTGAGCCGTTCCGGGGCCGTTTCCGGGGAGAAGCTCCGGGCCTCCCAGGGCGCCAGATCCAACTCGCCCAGCTTCAGGAGGCGGGAGACGTCCGTGTAGCGCCACTCCTCCAGGCGGGTGGAGGGGAGGGGCGTCCGCTCGTAGAGGGACCAGGCCTCCCGGCGGCGAGCGGCGAGCCAGTCGGGCTCACCCGCGGCCAGGGCCTCCACGGCCTCACGGTTCAGGGCGTCGGTGACGCCCTCCACGAGGCCCCCGAGGGTGGGATCGACGGAGGTGGAATCGGACATGGGATCTATGGGTTGCGCGGTCGGATGCGATTCGGGGAGGGGGGGCGGGGCCCCCGGGAGGGATGGGTGGCCCGCTCAGCCCACCGACCCCTCCATCTCCAGCTCGATGAGACGGTTCAGCTCCACCGCGTACTCCAGGGGGAGGAGCTTGGCGATGGGCTCGATGAACCCCCGCACGATGAGGGCCATGGCCTCCTCCTCGGACATCCCCCGGCTCATGAGATAGAAGAGCTGCTCCTCTCCCACCTTGGAGACGGTGGCCTCGTGTCCCACGTTGGCCCGCTTCTCCCCGATCTCGATGTACGGGTAGGTGTCGGTCCGGGCCGTCTCGTGGATGAGGAGGGCGTCGCACTCCACGTTGGACTTGGCGTTCACCGAGCCCTCGTGCACCTGGCAGAGCCCCCGGTACGAGGAGCGGCCGGTGCCCTTGGAGACGGACTTGGAGATGATCTGGGAGGTGGTGTTGGGGGCGGCGTGGATCACCTTCCCCCCGGTGTCCTGGTGCTGGCCATCCCCCGCGTAGGCGATGGAGAGGATGGAGCCATGGGCTCCCTCTCCGATGAGATAGCAGGAGGGGTACTTCATGGTGAGCTTGGAGCCCAGGTTCCCGTCCAGCCATTCCATGGTGGCCCCCTCGTGCACCAGCGCCCGCTGGGTCACGAGGTTGTACATGTTGTTGGACCAGTTCTGGATGGTGGTGTACCGGAAGTGGGCGTCCTTCTTCACCACGATCTCGATGACCCCCGAGTGGAAGGACTCGGTGGAGTAGACCGGAGCGGTGCAGCCTTCGATGTAGTGGGCCTTGGAGCCCTCGTCGGCGATGATGAGGGTCCGTTCGAACTGCCCCATCTGTTCCTGGTTCACCCGGAAGTAGGCCTGCAGCGGGGTGTCCAGTTCAACGCCCTTGGGGATGTAGACGAAGGATCCCCCGGACCAGACCGCCGAGTTCATGGCGGAGAACTTGTTGTCCGCCGACGGGATGACGGTGCCGAAGTGCTCCCGGAAGAGCTCGGGGTGGTTCTTCAGCCCGTCCTCGATGGAGTCGAAGATGACCCCCTTCTCGTCCCACTCCTTCTTGAGGGAGTGGTAGACCATCTCCGACTCGTACTGGGCCCCCACCCCCGCCAGGATCTTCTGCTCCGCCTCGGGGATCCCCAGGCGTTCGAAGGTCTCCTTGATGTTCACGGGTACGTCGTCCCAGGAGCGCTCCATCTTCTCCTGGGGCCGGACGTAGAAGTAGATCTGGTCCAGGACCTTCTCCAGGTTGGAGAGGTCCCCGCCCCAGGTGGGCATGGGCTTGGAG
>JBJHCB010000041.1:0-12634 GCA_050485805.1 Gemmatimonadota bacterium
GGAGCATCTCGAACTGGGTTTCCCAGTACCGGAGGACGTGGGGCTTGAGCCCGGTCAGGTCACAGACCTCGCCGATGGAGTAGTAGGCCTTCCTCAGGATGGGGCGGTCGTCGTCCAGCTCCTCCATCAACTCCACCCCTCGGGTTTCGGGTCCCTGAGCATGAGCCTGCCCACTGCCTCCAGGGGGGTCCGGGCTCCCTCGAGGATGGCGTTCACCTCTTCCACGATGGGCATTTCGACCCCATGGTCCCGCGCCAGGGCCCGGACCGCCGGTGCCGTGCGCACCCCCTCCGCCACCGCCCGCATGTCCGCCAGGATCTCCTCCAGCCGCTCGCCCCGGCCCAGACGGGTCCCCACGGTCCGGTTCCGGGAGAGCTCCCCGGTACAGGTCAGGACCAGATCGCCCATCCCGGCCAGCCCGGAGAAGGTCCCCCGCTCTGCCCCCATGGCCTGGCCCAGGCGGGTGATCTCGGCCAGCCCCCGGGTGATGAGGGCCGCCAGGGTGTTGTGGCCGAACCCGAGCCCGGCGGCGACGCCGGCCGCCAGGGCGATGACGTTCTTCACCGCCCCCCCCAGCTCCACCCCCACCACGTCGGGATTGGTGTACACCCGGAAGCGTTCCGAGGTGAAGAGGCCCTGGACCTCGAGGCGGGCGTCCCGGGACCGGCTGGCCACCACCACCGCGGTGGGGACCTGGCGGGCCACCTCCAGGGCGAAGGACGGACCCGAGAGGACCGAGAAGCGACCCATGGTCTCTTCCGGGAGGAGCTCCGCCAGCACCTGGTCCATGCGGAGTCGGGTGTCGATCTCGATCCCCTTGGAGGCGCTCACCACCAGGACGTCCGTGCGCAGGTGGGGCGCAGCCCTGGACATCACCTGTCGCACGAACTGGGCCGGGCTAACCGAAATGACCACTTGCGCTTCTGCCAGAGCCTCCTCCAGGTCTGTGGTCACCCGGAGCTCCGGGGGGATGGGGACACCGGGAAGGTAGATCCCGTTCTCGCCCGAGGCAGCCACTGCGTCCACCACATCCCGTTCGTGGGACCAGAGGGAGACCCGGTGCCCGTTCCCCTGGAGGACCAGGGCCAGGGCGGTCCCCCAACTCCCGGCCCCCACCACCGCCGCCTTCATCCTCCGCCCTCCGCGGCAGGCGAGCTGCCCCTTCGGCCCATGCGGCTCTCCGTGCCGGCCAGGAGGCGGCGGATGTTGGTCCGATGGGCGAAGACCACGAAGGCCGCCAGAGCCAGCGTGAACGCCAGGGTCCCACTCCCCCCCTGGTGGGGAGTGAGCGCCACCGCCACCGGCAGGACCAGCGCGGCCAGGATGGATCCCAGGGAAACGTACCGCGTGAGGGCCAGGGTGCCCACCCAGACCAGGAGACCCACCAGGAAGGCCCAGGGGGCCAGCGCCAGGAAGACCCCGGTGCTGGTGGCCACTCCCTTCCCCCCCCGAAAGCCCACCCCGACGGAGAAGACGTGACCGAGGACCGCCGCGCCCCCGAAGACCAGCATCCATCCCTCCCCCGCTCCGGGGGCCAGGAGAAGGGGAAACAGGGCCACCGGGACCCATCCCTTCAGGACATCCACGGTAAGGACCGGGATGGCCGCCCGGGCCCCCAGGACCCGGAGGGTGTTGGTGGCTCCCAGATTCCCGCTCCCCTCCCGCCGGAGGTCCACTCCGTAGACCCCCCGCCCCACCCAGAAGCTGGTGGGGATGGAGCCCAGGAGGTAGGCACCGGCGGCGAGGAGCAGGGGATTCACGGGCTCAGGCCCTCCATCAATCGGTTCCCGCGGGGCCCTTGGAGGAGCGGAGGCGGAGGCGGATCGGCACCCCCAGGAAGCCCCAGGCCCTCCGGAACCCGTTCATGAGGTACCGAAGGTAGTGTGCCGGGATCTCCTTGGGAAAGTTGCTGAAGAGGAGGAAGGTGGGGGGTGCGGTGTCTACCTGGGTCCCGTATCGGATCCGCACCGCCCTCCCTCGGAAGTGGGGGGGCGGCTGGTGTCGCACCAGATCGTCCAGGACCTCGTTCACCTCGTGGGTGGGGATCCGCCGCTCCCGCTCCGCCGCCACCTCCAGGAGGAGGTCCAGGGTCCGCCGCACGCGCTGCCCGGTGAGGGCGGAGAGGAAGAGAATGGGAACCCATTCCAGCTCCGGCACCCGGGCGCGGACCTCCTTCTCGAAGTCCGGCGCGGTGCGCTCGTCCTTCTCCACCAGGTCCCATTTGTTCACACCCAGGATGAGCCCGCACCCCCCGTCCCACGCCTTCTCCAGGATCTTCACGTCCTGGACCGTGAGTCCTTCCTGGGCGTCCACCAGGAGGAGACAGACCTGGGCCTGCTGGATCACGCGGGCGGTCCGGAGGGCCGAGTAGTACTCCACCGACTCGTCCACCCGGGCCTGACGTCGGAGACCGGCGGTGTCCACGAAGACCAGTTTGCGCCCGTGGTAGGTGAGGGTGGAGTCCACCGCGTCCCGGGTGGTCCCGGGAACGGGACTCACCACCATCCGCTCCTCTCCGAAGAGGCGGTTCACGAAGGACGACTTCCCCACGTTGGGCTTTCCGATGACGGCGATGCGGAGGGTCTCCTCCTCTTCCGGGACCTCCTCCTCTTCGGGGATGGCGGCCAGGATCCGGTCCAGAAGATCCCCGGACCCCTTCCCCGAGATGGCGCTCACCGGCAGGGGTTCCCCCAGCCCCAGGCGCCAGAAGTCATGGTGCGCCGGGTCGGCGGGGAGGTTGTCCATCTTGTTCACCACCAGGAGGAGGGGCCGCCCCCGGTTCCTCAGGAGCTCGGCCAGTCGCTCGTCCAGGGGGTGCACCCCTTCCTTCCCGTCCACCACGAAGAGGATGAGGTCCGCCTCGTCCACGGCCCGGAGGGCCTGCTCCTTCACCCGGGTGTCCAGGGACTCGTCGCTCCCCTCGATGACCCCGCCGGTGTCCACCAGGAAGAAGGAGCGCCCCGCCCAGTCGGTGCGGGCGAAGTTCCGGTCCCGGGTGACTCCCGGGGCGTCGTGGACGATGGCCTCCCGCCGCCCCAGGACGCGGTTGAAGAAGGTGGACTTCCCCACGTTGGGGCGCCCCACCACCGCCACCACGGGAATGCGTCCGCTCATGGGAGGTCCCTCAGGGCTTCGGTGACCTCGTAGGCGGGAACGACCCGGGCCGGCGCCACTGCCTCCCGGAAGCGCTCCAGGCTCAGGGAGTCGATGAACAGATCGTCCTGGTTCAGGGTCTCCGCCGGAAGGAGGATCAGATCCCCCGGCGCCGGGTCCTGCACCGCCGAGAGGAGGTCCTGACCGGCCAGGAGCCCGGCCACCGTGACGGAGGGTCCGTAGAACCCGTTCGTGACCCCGGTCACCTCCACGGGGGCCCCCACCGCCGAACCCAGGAGGGACGCCCGCTCCCGGAAGAAGGGTTCCATGGAGCGGCCGGTGAGGATCCGGATCCGCCCCACCCCTTCAAGGGGGCGGAGATGGGGGAGGCCGGCGTGGAAGTCCTCCAGGAGCCGGCGAACGGCTCCCACCCCGTTCTCGGTGAGGGAACCCTCGTCGTAGTAGGCCTCAGGGGGGACGGCCCGACCCGCGATGAGGAAGAGCTCGTCGGCCGCGTACGCCCAGCCGTAGCCCCGCCGGGCCATGGCCTCCTCCAGGGCGGCCTCCACCTGGTCCAGGGCCCGGGCTGCCTCCTCCCGGGTGAGGGGGCGGACGGGCCCGTTCAGGTTGTAGCGGGTGAGCCCCACCGGGACCACCGAGAGGGTCCGGATCCCCTCCCCCAGCTCCAGGAGGTCCCGGATCGTCCGGTCCAGCTGGGGACCGTCGTTCCACTCCGGACAGAGCACCACCTGGGTGTGGACCTCGAGTCCGTTGGCCGCCAGGTAGGCGAGCTGGTCCAGGATGAGTCCGGCCCGCTCGTTCTGGAGGAGCCGGATCCGCACCCCGGGATCGGTGGCGTGGACGCTCACGTAGAGGGGAGAGAGCCGCTGCTCCACCAGGCGGGCCAGCCCCCGGTCCCCCAGGTTCGTGAGGGTGACGTAACTCCCGTAGCTGAACGAGAGTCGGAAGTCGTCGTCCCGGATCCAGAGGGAGGGCCGGACCCCCTCGGGGTTCCCGTCGATGAAGCAGAACACGCACTTGTTGGCGCATTCGCGGACGGTGTCGGGCGCCGGGATGATCCCTACCGACTCCCCTGCATCCCGCTCGATCTCGTAGACGGCCCGGACCCCCTCCGGGTCCACCGTCTCGATCTCCAGCATCTCATCGGAAAGGAGGAAGGTGAGGTCGATCCCGTCCCGCACCTTCTCCCCGTTGATCCGCACGACGCGGGTGCCGATGCGGAGCTCCAGCTCCTCGGCGATGCTTCCTTCCTGGACTTCAGCGATTCGGATCACGGGGATCCACCTTCCACCTTCGGGGACGACGGGGGGATCCGGGACCGCGGAGGGTCGTTCCCCGAGGGGGGGTATCCGACCCCCCGGAACGGCTCCGGTGAGTCCCTGGAATAGCCTTGGAAGATAGCGGGGCACCCCCTTCGTCTCAAGCCAGGAAGGGGCCGGAGGGCCGCGAGTGCGGGCTGCCCCGCCCGGAACCCGATGGGGTCGCGCCGCGTACTCCCGGACACCATGTCCTCCCCTTCTCCCGCCCGACGGCCCGGCCGCGGCGCCCGGCCGGCCCGGGGCGCGTGGCTCGCCTGGGGCACGCGGCTCGCCTGGGGCCCCTCGTCCTCCGGCGGCGGGCTCCGCTGGGTCATCCTGGCCTGCCTCCTCCTCCCGGCAGCGGGGTGCGGGGTGGAGGAGGTCCTGAGGGAGCCCTTCCGGGGCGCCACGCCCCACGAGCGGTACCTGGAGGCGCTGGAGCGCTCGGGCCTGGGGGAGAGCCGCATGGCGCGGGAGTGGGCCCGGGTGGCGGAAGGGGCGTTCCTGGTCCCCGTGGAGGTCCCCCTCCCCTTCCGGGAGGAGGCCCGGTTCTCCGCGGAGGAGCCCACCAGCCTGGCCTACCGCTTCGACCTCCGCCGGGGCCAGCGCCTTCGGGTGGTGCTGGAGGGTCCGGAGGAAGGGGGTTCGGTCTCCCCGGGGCAGGTCTTCGTGGAGCTCTTCCGCCTCCGGGACCCCGACCCGGGAACGACCTCCAGGGGGAACGCACTCCCCGTCGCGTGGACCGATCCCCCCGTCGATTCCCTGGTCCACGAAGCCCGTACCTCCAGCACCTACCTCCTCAGGATCCAGCCCGAACTCCTGGTGGAGGGGCGCTTGGCCGTGGAGCTGGGGACCGGCCCATCCATGGCCTTCCCCGTGGCGGATCGATCCACGGCCCAGATCGGGAGCCGGTTCGGTGCCCCCCGGGACGGGGGGCGGCGGGAACACCACGGAGTGGACGTGTTCGCCCCCCGGGGGACCCCGGTCCTGGCGGCAGGTCCAGGTGTCGTGACCCGGGTCAGGGAAACGCCGGTCGGGGGGCGGGTGGTCTGGGTGCGGGATCAGGATCGGGGGATCTCCCGCTACTACGCCCACCTGGACACGCAGCTCGTGGAAGAGGGGACCCGGGTGGCCCCCGGGGATACCCTGGGGACGGTGGGGAACACCGGGAACGCCCGGACCACTCCCCCCCACCTCCACTTCGGGATCTACCTCCGGGGCGAGGGCCCGGTGGACCCGTGGGATTTCCTCCACATCCCTCCGGGCCGTGTCCCCGAGCTCCGGGTGGATCCCCTCCGGTTCGGAACCCGGGCCGGGATCCGGGCGAGCCAGGGGGAGCTGCGGGCGGCCCCGGGTGGGGCGCCCCTCGCCCCGGAGCATGCGTCCGGTCCCCTGCGCATCGAGGGAGGAAGCGGCGAGTGGTATCGGGTCCGCCTGGAGGGCGGAGGTGCCGGATACGTCCGGCCTGCCGCACTGGAGACCCTGGACCCCCACCCCTCACCCACTCCCGGGGTGGCTTCCCGCCTCCCCCCCGATCCCGAGGGGATCGGAACGACAAGAGGCCCCGGGGGGAGCTGAGTCCCCCCGGGGCCTTCGTCTTCCTCCTCCTTCCAGAGCGGGCGACCGGATTCGAACCGGCGACCCTCAGCTTGGGAAGCTGATGCTCTACCAACTGAGCTACGCCCGCCTCTGCGCCTCCAAATGTAGCGCGGGCCCTTCCCACGTCAAGCGACGGGAAGGGCCCGCGGAACCGCCTGCTCCCCGAGGGCCGAGGCCTCCGGGGCGTCCTTCGTCAGGGCGGGATCAGAGCACTTCGTAGCGGAACCCGAACAGGTCCCCGTCTCCCGGCGCCTCCACCTGGAACACCCCGCTCTCCCCCTCGCCGGGCAGCTGGATGCTGGTGTCCGAGGTCCCCGCGGCATTCCCTTCGGCGTCGAAGAAGTGGAAGCGGAGGTTCACGGCCGTCCCTGCGCCCTCGGCGCGGTTCGTCACCTGACCCACCACCACCAGGGCGTCTCCGGCCACCTGCAGGTTCATGTCATCGATGACCCAGGGAAGGGCCTCGAGGCGGTCCAGCTGCTCCACGGCCTCCTGCTCCCGGTCCAGACGGACCAGTGCCTGGGCCAGGAAGCGGAAGGCGTTCTCGCTGTAGGGATCCACCTCGGTGAGCTGCCGGGCCACCGACTCCAGTTCCTCCCACTCCTCGGCCAGGTAGAGGGTCTGGGCCAGGTTCAGCACCGCATCCCGGTGCTGGGGAACCCGGTCCACCACGGCCCGGAAGGCCCGGGCGGCTCCCTCGAACTGGTCCACCTGGTAGAGGCCGACCCCGATGGAGAAGTAGTCGGCGGGGGTGAGGTCGGGGCGGTCCAGTAGCTCGTCGAAGAGGGCCTCGGCCCGCTCGGACTGACCGGCGGCCACCAGGGTGGACGCGTAGGTGGACACCAGGTTCATGTTGTCCGGGTCCTGCTCCACCAGGACCTCGAAGGCCTGGGCGGCGTCGGCGTACCGCTCGGCCCGGAGGAGGAGCTGGGCCGTGTTGAACTGGGCCACCTCCAGGGACTCCAGCCAGTTCTCCCGGGTGGCGTCGTCCACCCGATCGGTCCAGGGACCCTCGATGACCTCGATGGCCTGCTGGTAGTAGTCGATGGCCCGGTCGTTGTCCCCCCGCTGGGCATAGAGGGAGGCCAGGTTGAGCATGGCCTCGGGACGGTTCTGGTAGATCATGTGCGCCCGCTCGAACTGCTGCAGGGCACCGTCCTCATCCCCGGCCTCGATGGCCTCGAAGGCCAGATTGTACTCGTCGATCCAGGCCTGCTCCCGGAGTCCCATGGTCTCCATGATGTACCGGGGGTAGAGCTCCTCGGCCCGGTCCAGCATGGCGGAGGCCTCCTCCAGGTTCCCCAGCCCCAGGTGGGCCTCACCGGCCTGGTAGTAGGCCTGCGGGTTGTCGGGATCGGCCTCCATTCCGGCGCGGGCCTCCTCCAACGCCTGCTCGAAATTCCCCTGGAGGAGGGCCAGGGTCGCGTTCCCGGTGTAGTCGTTGTCCCGGGGCTCGGTCCCCTCGGGGAGTTCGGCCACCCAGTCGGGCAGGTCCTCCGCGGACCCGAGCCCGGTGGAGACGGATGGCCCGCTTCCGCCGGTGGCACACCCGCCCAGGGCAACGGCAAAGGCAAGGGCAGCCCCCACGGCACCGAATCGTACTCTCATCCAGCTATCCTCCTCATGGTATTTCGCCAGTGCTTCGGAACGCACAAACGGACCGCTCACCCGGGGCCTCCCCCTCTCGGGGGACCCGGGGACCGGCCCTCACGTCTTAACCCCGAAAGGTAGGGAGGGTCCGCTCCAGAGGTCAAACCTCCAGGGCCCGGGCCAGACGCCGCAGCGCCTCCTCCCTCCCCACGGCGGCCAGGATCAGGGCCAGGTCCGGCCCCGAAGGCACGCCGGTGAGGGCCATCCGGAGGGGGTGGAAGAGGGCGGGTCCACGGGCACCCAGCTCCTTCCCCCGGGCCCGGATGGCCGGACCGATGGTCTCCGCCTCCCAGACGGGCAGCCCCTCCAGCGCCTCCATGATCCCCCGCAGGACCCGTGTGGCCTCCGCCCCCTCCCCGCGGAGGGTCCCCCGAGCCGCCTCCAGGACCTCCTCGGCAGGGTGGAGGAACCGGAGTGCCCCTCCGATGTCGGAGAAGACGGCGATCCGGGTCCGAACCGCCGCCACCGTGCGCTCCAGGGCATCCTCCGTGAAGGATGGGGCCCAGGCGGGGAGGTGGGGCCGAACGGCCCGGGCCAGCTCGGACACCGGCATCCCCTGCACATGCTGCTCCGACATCCAGCGGAGCTTCTCCAGGTCGAAAACGGTGTCCGACGCCCCGACCCGGTCCAGGGTCATCTCCCTCACCAGTTCCTCCCGGGAGAGGACCTCCCGGTCGTCCCCGGGGGACCAGCCCAGGAGGGAGAGGTAGTTCACCACCGCGTCGGGGTGGTACCCCTCGTCCCGGAGGGCCCCCACCCCCGACGCCCCCTCCCGCTTGGACAGCTTCCGCCGATCCGCCCCCAGGACCATGGGAAGATGGGCGAAGCGGGGGCGGGGGACCCCGAGGGCATCGAAGAGAAGGGCGTGCTTGGGGGTGTTGGAAAGGTGCCCCGCCCCCCGGATCACATGGCTGATCTCCATGGCCACGTCGTCCACCACCACGGCGAAATTGTAGGTGCTCCGGCCATCCGACCGAAGGATGACAAAGTCACCCAGGTCCTTGGATGGAAAGGAGATCACGCCGCGGATCTCATCCTCCACCTCCACCGATCCCGGGGGGACCCGGAAGCGGAGGGCCGAGGCCTCACCCCGGGAGGTCCGTCGGGCCACCTCTTCCGGGGTCAGCGCCCGGCACCCGCCCGGACACCCCGGTGGCCCGTGGGGCCCTTGCTCCCCCTGCGCCGACCCGACGCCGGCCTCCTCCCCCCCCTCGACGGGGCCGCCCCCCCCCTCGGCGTCCCCGCAGAAACACGGGTAGGCGTGCCCCTGCGCCAGGAGGCGGTGGGCGGCCGCCCGATGGAGTTCCCCTCGCTCGCTCTGCCGGTAGGGGCCGTAGGGGCCGGGTCGGTCGGGGCCCTCGTCCCAGTCCAGGCCGGCCCAGCGCAGATCCTCCAGGATCCCCTCCAGGGAGCCCTCCTTGTTCCGGGCGGCGTCGGTGTCCTCCACCCGCACCACGAACGCCCCGCCGTGGTGGCGGGCGAAGAGATGGTTGAAGACGGCCACCCGGAGGTTTCCCAGGTGGAGATCGCCGGTGGGGCTGGGTGCGAAGCGGGTCCGTAAAGGGGTCATGGCAAGGGAGAGGCGTCGTCGGACGGGGAATCGGGGTCGTCCTGGGAAGAATCGGGTTCGGGAGCCGGGGAGCCGGAGGGCCCTGCCTCCCCGTCCCCCTCCCCAAGGTAGGCCAGGACCCGGCCGGCCAGAACCCGGGAGAACCCCGGGACCCGGACGATCTCCTCCTCACCCGCCTCCAGGATCCCCTCCACCGACCCGAAGCGGGTCAGGAGGGCCTGTTGCCGCCCGGGGCCGATCCCGGGGATCTCCCCCAGGCGACTCCGGATGGTGCGTCGGCTGCGGAGCTTCCGGTTGTACGCCACGGCAAAGCGGTGGGCCTCGTTCCGGATCCGCTGGAGGAGCCGGAGGGAAGACTCCCGGCGGGGGATCCGCACCGGCTCCCGCCGGCCGGGAAGGAACACCTCCTCCTCCCGTTTGGCCAGGGCCACCACCGCCACCTCAGGGGTTCCGAGGCGCTCCAGCACCGGGAGGACGGCCGAGAGCTGGCCGCGTCCGCCGTCCACCACCACCAGCTCCGGAAGGGGCTCCTCGGCCTCCAGACGCCGGGCCAGGTAGCGCTCCACCGCTTCCGCCATGGACCGGAAGTCGTCATTCCCCCACTCCCCCCGGATCCGCATGTGGCGGTAGAGGGACTTCCGGGGTTCCCCGTTCTCGAACACCACCGCCGAGGCCACCACCTCCGCTCCCTGGAAGTGGGAGATGTCGAAGCAGACCATGAGACGGGGCACCACCTTCAGGTGGAGACGGTCCTGGAGCTCGTACAGCACGGCGTCGGCCCGGTCCGGGGCCCGTTCCAGCTCCGTCACCCTGTCCTCCAGGAGATGGCGGGCGTTGACGGCCGCCAGGTCCACCAGGCGGAGCTTTTGGCCCCGCTTGGGGACCCGGAGGTGGACCCGGCGCCCCCGACGCTCCGACAGGACCTCCTCCAGGGTGACCCGGTCGGGGAAGTCCTGGGGAAGGAGGATCTCCCCCGGAAGGTCCGCGTCCCCGGCATCCCCCCGCCCCAGGTAGTAGCGGGCGGCGAAGCTCCCCAGGAGGTCCGCCTCCGCCTCCTCGCCGATCCCGGCAAACCGGTGGATCTCCCGCCCCAGGAGAGTCCCCTTCCGGATCCGGAGGACGACGGCGGCCCCCAGCTCTCCGTCCCGGGCCACCCCCACCACGTCCTGGTCACCCCCCTCGAACCGTTCCACCCGCTGTTCCCGGGCCAGGGCGTCCAATCCCGCCAGGACATCCCGGTGCCGGGCCGCCTCCTCGAAACGGAGCTCCCGGGCCGCGGCCTCCATCCGTCCGGTGATCTCCCGATGGAGGGCCAGTGTGTCACCCTCCAGGATGCGGAGCACCTCGTCGATCATTCCCCGGTAGGCCGATTCCGACTGGAGCCCCACGCAGGGCGCCTGGCATCGCTCGATGTGGTAGTCCAGACAGGGACGGGGCGGGGACTCCCGGGGAAGGTCGTACCGGCAGGACCGGACGGTGTACAGCCGCTTCACCACCTCCAGCGCCTGCCGGAGGTGGCCCACCGAGGTGAAGGGGCCGAGATAGCGGGCGCCGTCGTTCCGGAGGCGACGGGTCACGAAGACCCGTGGGAAGGGTTCCTGGACGGTGACCTTGATGTACGGGTACCGCTTGTCGTCCCGGAGCTGGATGTTGAAGGGCGGCTGGTGCTCCTTGATGAGGTTGGACTCCAGGATGAGGGCCTCCGCCTCGGTCCCCACCACGATGGTCTCCACCTCCCGGCTCCGCCGGGCCAGCTCCCGGATCCGGATGCCCCGCCCCCGGTCTCCCCCCCGGAAGTAGCTCCGCACCCGGCTGCGCAGGGACCGGGCCTTCCCGATGTAGAGGATCCCCCCGTCCTCCCCCTTCAGGAGGTAGACCCCGGGCCCCGTGGGCAGGTGGTCCAGGCGGGGCCCCCCGGCCGGGTCGGGCCCTCCGCCGGACCGGGACGCCCCCTCCGGAGGCCGACGGGTCACCGGGGCCCCCCTCCGGAACCGGACCCGCTCCCGGCCCCGACCCTGACCCCGGAGAGGGGCCCCGCCACACCCATGACCCGGGTCAGGACCAGGTAGCCCACCCCGAACGCCCCCAGGACCACCCCCGCCAGGGGAATGGGGTGGAGGGGAGGCAGGACCATCCGGGCCACGAGCCCGACCCCCAGGGCCCCCAGCCCCGCGGCCCCCAGCCGGAGAAGGACCCCCGGGGCCGTTCCATGGTCCCCCACCCTGGCCCGGAGGGCTCGACGGAGGAGGGTGAGCTCCACCCAGGCGCCCGCCGAGGCCCCCAGCGCCAGCCCCGCCGCCCCCAACCGGAGCCCATCTCCCACCTCGAAACGGTCCAGGGGAAGCATGAGGGCGGCGCCGGTGCCCAGGGAGAGGGCCACACGCAGGTAGGCGATGCGGGCCGGCGTCCGGGTGTCCCGAAGGGCGTAGAAGGCCGAGGAGAGGAGACGGGAGATGGCCGACGCGCCCATCCCCAGGGCGTAGGCGGCCAGCACGCCCCAGGTGAGGCGGACCTCCGCCACCCCGAAGGCCCCCGTCTGGTAGAGGGCGGCCACCACCACGTCGCCCAGGACCAGGTACCCCAGGGTCGCAGGAACCAGGAAGAAGGCGATTCGCTCCATCCCCCGCCCTACCTCGGCCCCCAGGGTCCCCAGGGCGGCCTCCCCCCGGCGGGAGAGCTCGGGGAGCTCCGAAGCCGCCACCGCCATCCCGAAGAGGGAGATGGGGAGGATGTAGAGGGTCTGGGCATAGCCCATGGCCGCCACCGCCCCCGTGGCCAGGAAGGCCGCCAGGGCGTAGTCGAGCCAACCGCTCAGGTTCACCACTCCCCGGGCCGCAACCACCGGGACGAAGTTCCGGATCGCCTCCCGGACCCCTTCCACCGCCGTGGAGAGGGAGGGCCGGAATCCCCCCAGGAGACGGAGGGCCAGGGGAAGCTGCACCAGGAACTGGAGGGCACCTCCCACCAGGGCCCCCCACGCCAGGAGGCGGACCAGCGCCTCCCCTTCCATTCCCATCCCCCACCCCCCGGCGGCCAGGGCCCCGATCATGGCCGCGTTCCACAGGACCGGGGCCGCGTAGGACAGGAAGAACCGGCGATGGGAATTCAGGATCCCCAGGCACCAGGCCGACAGGACCAGCACCGCCGTCATGGGGAAGAGGATCCGGACCAACCCGGTGGTCACCGCCTGCCGCTCGGGATCGAAGCCGGCGAAGAGGACGGCCACCAGGACGGGCGCCAGGAGGACCCCCAGGAGGGCCATGAGCCCTGCCGTGGCGGTGAGGAGCCCGAAGACCGCTCCGGCGAAGCGTCGGGACGCTTCCCGTCGGCCCTCCTCCTCCATCCCGGCATAGATGGGGATGAAGGACGCAGACAGGGTGCCCTCCCCCAGGAGGTTCTGGAG
>JBJHCB010000042.1:0-5099 GCA_050485805.1 Gemmatimonadota bacterium
CCAGCCGCCGGGCCACCTGGTCCTGGACCTCCTGGAGGCGCTCCCGGGACCAGTCCCTGGCCTCGTTGAACCGCACCACCTCCCCCTCCACCTCCTCCTCCGCCACGGTGCGGTGGGGAACGTCGGGGATCTCCCACTCCAGGGTCCGGACCCGTCCGAAGCTGATCCCCTCGGAGGCGGGAAGGCCGTCGAGGATACGACTCACGGGGTCCCCCTCATGAGGTGGCCTCGCCGAACCCGCCCTCCACCAGGGCCACCAGGGCCTCCACGGCCTCGCGGGCGTCCTCCCCCTCCCCCCGGAGGCGGAGCTCCGCCCCCTGCTCCGCCGCCAGCATGAGGACGCCCATGATGCTCTTCCCGTTCACCTCCACCCCGTCCCGGCTCACCATGATCTCGGCCCGGAACCGCCCGGCCAGCTTCACGAATTCCGCCGCGGGGCGGGCGTGCATCCCGAGGCGGTTGCGAATGCGCACCCGGGCTTCCTGCATCCCTTCCGGTCCTGGATCCGAACTGGACATGATGGCCCATCCGTGGTGAAGTGACGGTGTGGCAGGACGCGCGAGCGCTCGCCACCGGCGACCAGGGGGCGGCAGGGCCCCGAGGGCGGCCAGGGTCCGGGAGGGTGGCCAAGGTCCCCGGGGGCGGTCAAGCGAGGTTCCTCAGGGACCCGCCTCGAGCCCTCCCCCCGCTCCCGGGAAGAAGGCCAGGAGGACGGCCAGGAGGAGCAGGGTGACCACCCCCGGTACCCAGACGGGGAGCGACCGCCCCCAGGCCACCCCCGCCAGAAGGGCCCCGACCCCGCCCCCCACCCAGCCGAGGGACCCCGGTTCCGGAAGGGGAAGCTCCCACCATCCCCGTACCGCCAGGAGCCCTCCCACCAGACCGGAGAGGAAGACCCCCAGCGCCCGGCTCCGTTCCCCCCAGTGCCCCAGCCGGGCGGCCTGGATCAACGCCGCCACCCCGATCCCGGCCCGCATCCCCACACGGATCCCCCAGATCCGCAGGGGAAGATGGACGGCGTTGAACAAGAGAAGGAACAACGCCGCCGTGGGAAAGGGGGGGAGACCGAGGAGGAGGGCGGCCCCGGCCAGGAGGAGGCAGGCGGGAAGCCAGCCGGCCCAGATGAGTCCGTCGCCCAGGGCCCCCAGAGGTCCGCGGATGGCTTCGCGGAAGCGCCGCTGCGCATCCCGGGGCACTCCGTCCTGTTCCATCCGGACCAGGGCCCCCAGGGCCAGTCCCGACAGGAAGGGGTGGGCGTTGAAGGGCTCGCCCAGGCGGGCCAGCTCCGCCCCCTCCTCTCCCGGGTCCCGCCACCGGAGCCAGGGACCCAGGGCCCAGGCCACCCCCGTCCCAAGGAGGTCCCGTGGATTCCAGGATCCCTGGATGAGGAAGGAGCGGAGGAGGAGACGTCCCGGCCTCATCCGCCGGCTCCCCAGAGGCCCAGGGCCACCCCCGTCAGGGCGCCGGCCAGGAGGAGGAGGGTGCGGCGGCCCGGGGAGCCCCCGGTGGTTCCCCCTGCCAGCCGACCCAGGGCGAAGGCGCCTCCCACCACCGCAGCCGCTCCCACCAGCGCTGGATCCGGGACCCGATCCGCCAGGGGGAGGAGGGCGGCGACCCGGAGCGCCAGGAGCCCACCCGCCACCAGCACCACTCCCCGGACCGCATCCATGGCCAGGCAGCTCCAATGCGCCCGGGCGAGGCGGGGGAAGGTCCACCCGCCTGTCCCGAGCCCCCGGGTCCGGGCCTCGTTCCCGCTCCTGTGGAGGGACACCGACTGCCCACCCAGCCCGCTCCCCACCACCCCCCAGACCACCGCCAGGAGAAGCCCGGGGGCCCCTCCCACCCCGACGGCCGCCGCGACACCGGGAATGGTGGCGGGACCGGGCTCCGGGAGGCGGGCCCCTCCCACCGGAAGGGCACCCAGGTGGAGGAGCTCCACCAGGGCCCCCACCAGGAGCCCCGTCGCCGGGTCCCCAAGGACGGCTCCGGCAAGGGTGCCGGTGACCAGGGGTCGGGAGACCATGAGCTGGCCGGCCCCGGCGCCGTCCAGGGCGGACCAGCCCCCGAGGAGGAGGAGAAGGACGAGGGAAAGGGGATCCATGGGGTCGGAGGCCGGGCTCAGCCCAGGAGGCGGTCCGTCCCGGTCCGGGGCGATCCCGGCAGATCCCGAGCGGTGACCTCCACCCCCTCCGCCTCGAGGGCGAGGATCCGGGCCTCGTCGTCGGGATCCAGGAAGAGGTAGGAAAGGACCTTCCGCCGGCCGGGGGAGTGATGGATCCCCCCCAGGTTCACCTCGCGCCCCCGGAGGCGTCCCCCCCGGGCCAGCCGCAGCATGGCCTCCACCCCCCGGGTCAGGACCACCGTGACCTCGGAAGATCCATCCCATGCCCCCAGGCGATCCCGGGCCTCGGCCACCGACACGAACTCCCCCGAGGCCTCAGGGGGGATCCCCAGGCGATACAGGTCCCGCTCCCACCCGCTCTCCGCGAGGAGGTCGTCCACCACCACGTACCGGGTGGGGTGGAGTCGGCCTCCCCAACCCACGGTCACCTGACCGTGGATGAGGCGCTCATCCACCCGGAGGAGGGCGATGGGCATCGGAGACTTCCGGTTCCAGGGCACGGATCCCCGCCTTGCCCCGCTCCACCAACCGCTCCACCAGCGCGTCGAGGGGAAGATGGCGATGGAAGACAAAGTCCAGCAGCATGGGGAGGTTGGCGCCGAAGACCACGGTCCGGGTCCCCGGGTTGCGGCAGGCGAAGCGGGCCGCCAGGGCGCAGCTTCCGGTCTGGAGGTCGGTGAAGACCACCACGGGGCCCTCCCCCGTCACCTCGGACACCATCCGGAGGAGGGCGTCGGGGCCCAGTCCGTCGTTGGAGAGGGCCATGAGCGCCTCCTCCTCCACCCCGGTGATCTTCCGGACCGCGTCCACCATGCCATGGCACATGGTCCCGTGGGTGAGGACGATGCCCCTCACCGGTTCGGACGGCACCCCCGTCCCCTCCTCCCCCGACCCCCCCTCGCCCGGATCACCCATGGTCCACCGTCACTCGTAGTCCTCTTCCAGATACTCCCCCACGGGAAGGAGCGCCCCCTTCAAGCGTCGATCGAACTCCACGGCGGAGTCGATCCCCGAGGAGCGGAGGAGGTGGTTCATGGCCACGACCTCGCTGATCACCGTGATGTTCTTCCCGGGGTTGAGGGGGATGGTGACCTTGGGGAGGCGGACCCCCAGGATCTCCGTTTCGTCCCGGTCCAGCCCGGTCCGGTCATACTCCCCGGCGTCGTCCCATGCCTCGAGCTGCACCACCACCTCCAGGCGCTTCTGCTGCCGGGTGGCCCGGATCCCGAAGAGGGCCTGGATGTCGATGATCCCCACCCCCCGGATCTCCATGTGGTGCCGCTGTAGCTCGTGGCCCTTTCCGATGAGGACATCATTCCCCCGTCGGCTCACCTGCACCATGTCGTCGGCCACCAGGCGATGCCCACGCTCCACCAGGTCCAGCACGCATTCGCTCTTTCCGATGCCGCTCCGACCCACGAAGAGGAGGCCCACCCCGTACACGTCCGCCAGGGAACCGTGAACGGTGGTGGAAGGAGCCAGGGCCACCTCGAGGAAGGGTTTGATGCGGCGGTAGAAGGCCTTGGTGGACAGAGGGCTACGGAAGACCGGGATGCCCTCCGATCGGGCCGCCGCGAGCAGCGCGTCGGGCACCGCCTGTCCCTTGGTGACGAAGGCGGCGGGGAAGGGCTGGCGGAAGAAGGTCTCCAACCGGTCCGCCCGGGCCTCCGGCGAGAGGGAGGCCAGGAAGGCCAGCTCGGTCTCGCCGAAGACCTGCATCCGGCCTCCGGGGAACCGGTCCACGAAGCCCGCCAACGCCAGCCCCGGGCTGGAGATGTCCGGGTCCTGGCAGGCGCCGGTGAGCGGGGTGTCCGGGGTGAGGAGCTCCAGGCCCAGCGTCTCCCGCTTTGCCCGGAAGACCTCCTCGAGGGTGATGGAAGGGATCACACGCCTCCGCCCGCCACCTCGGAGAGGCTCGGTCCCTGGTGGTCGATGCGCTGGCTCTTCCTCCTCCGGAGGATCTTCTCCAGCCGCTCCACCGTCTTCTCCAGCGACCCGCGGAAATCGTCGGCCTCGGCGTGGGCCACCGCCGGCTCCTCTCCGTCCACGGACAGGATGCCCTCCACCCGCTTCCGATGCTTCTCCTCCTCGAAGATGATCTCCGCAGAGGAGAGCGCGCCGTCGAAGCGGGAGAGCTTCCGGAACTGCTCCTCGGCCCGGAGGCGGATGGAGTCGGGGACCTGGCAGTGTCGGGCGACGATCTGGATGCGCATGGAGCCTCCTGTACGGGGTGCTCGAAGGGGGGCCCGCGGCAAGGCGGGTCCGACGCGAACGGCGGAGTCCTTCAGGAAGGGGGAGGCCCGTCCAGGGCCCGGCCCATGGCCTCCGCCGACGCCTCCCAGGAGAATCCTTCGGCGAACCCCCGGGCCGCAAGGGCCTGCCGCCGGAGAAGGGCGGGATCGGTGAGGAGAGCGCCCGCCCTCCGGGCCAGTTCGGGGACGTCTCCGTGGGGCACCAGGAAGCCGGTTTCGCCGTGGCGAACCGAATCCCTGAGCCCGGGGGAGTTGCTGGCCACCGTGGGGGTTCCGCATGCCGCGGCCTCGAGGTTGGCGATTCCCCACCCCTCGTTGGGGGAGGTGAGTAGATGTACCCAGGCCCGTCGGAGAAGCTCCAGCTTCCGTTCCTCGGAGACGAATCCCAGGAACTCCACCCCGTCCGCGGACAGGCCGAGTCGTTGGGCCGCCCGCTCCAGGGCCTCCCGGTGGTCTCCCTTCCCCGCCACGAGGAGCCGGGCAGGAATCCCCTGGCGTCGCAACTCGGCCGTGGCGGCCAGCACCAGATCCACCCTCTTGTACCGTTTGAGCCGTCCCAGGTACAGGAGGGTGGGTTCGGGGAACCGGTCCTCGTGGGGGCCGGGGGTGAAGCGTTCCAGGTCGATCCCGTTGGGGATGACCTGGATCCGAGCCGGGTCCATCCCCCGGCGCACCAGGTCCGCCCGGGTGCTCTCGGAGACGGCGATGACGGGAAGCCCCCGATA
>JBJHCB010000042.1:5109-12428 GCA_050485805.1 Gemmatimonadota bacterium
ATAGGCCCGGGGGATGGGCCGCTCCAGGAGCCAGGTGGTGAGGGCCAGCGGCAGGGTCGCCTCCTGGAAGGCCGTCCCGCCGAAGAGGTGGTGGACCAGCAGGACGGTGGGAGCCGGCGCCCAGGCGGGAGCGAAGACCGGCACCTTGTTCAGGTCCTCCACCACCCGGTGGAAGGCCACGTGACCCAGCTCCCTCCGCACGTAGCGCGCCACCAGGAAGGGATAGGTGTACCGCGTTCCCACCCGGTGCACCTCCATGCCATCCAGCTCCACCCGCCCAGGGGCCCCTGGCCAGCCCGAGGTGACGGCGGTGACCTGCCATCCCCCACGGGCCAGGCGCCCGAAGACCTCGTGGAGGTGGGCCTCCGCCCCTCCGGCCTGGGGGTTCTCCCGGTCCTGCCAGTTCAGGACCAGCAGGTGCGGAGGGGAGGGGGTCATTCCTCCGCGGGCCGGGAGTGATAGAGGGCGTCCAGGACCCCGTTCACGAAGCGGGCCGAGTCGTTCCCCCCGTAGCGCTCCGCCAGCCGCACCGCCTCCTGGATGGCCACCCGGGGCGGGACGCCCTCCAGGACCATGAGCTCGGCGGCCCCGATGCGGAGGACCCCCCGATCGATGCGGGAGAGCCGGTCCAGGCGCCAGTTCCGGGTGACGGAGGTGAGGGCCCCGTCCAGCTCCTCCCGGTGGGACCGGATGGCCTGGACCAGGGCCTCGAGCCAGGGGCGGCGGCGGGGAGAGACGTACCGGGTCCGTTCCACCTCCTGGAGGGCATCCAGGAGGTCGGTCTCCACCCCTGCGGCCTCCCACCGGTAGAGGACCTGGAGGGCCCACGCCCGGGACCGGCTCCGATCCACCCGGTCCCGCCGGCTGAGCCCCTCGGAAGCGTCCACCGTCACTGGAGCTCCCGGAACAGGTTCGCCATCTCCACCGCCGAGACCGCGGCCTCCCATCCCTTGTTGCCACCCTTCGAGCCGGCCCGCTCCAGGGCCTGCTCCAGGGTGTCGGTGGTGAGGACCCCGAAGATGACGGGGATCGTGGCCTTCCGGGACAGGATTCCCAGCCCGGCGGCGGCCTCGCCGGCCACATAGTCGAAGTGGGGCGTGGCTCCCCGGATGACGCACCCCAGGGCCACCACGCCGTCCACATTCCCCCGCTCCACGACCCGCGCCGCCGCCGCCGGAAGCTCCCACGCCCCGGGAACGCGGACCACCTGGACGTCCTCCGGGGCGACGCCATGGCGGGTGAGGGCGTCCACGGCTCCCGCCAGGAGGCGTTCGGTGATGAGGTCGTTGAAGCGGGCCACCACCAGGGCGAAACGGAGGCCGTCTCCCTTCAGGGAGCCGCTGATCTCCTCGTACTCGTTCATGACGCGGACCTCCAGGGGGTCGCGGGAAGGGGAACGGATGGAAAGGGGGCCCTCACGTCAGGTGCCCCAGCTTGCGCTGCTTCGTCTCGATGTAGCGGGCATTGTGCTGACCGGGCTGCACCGACAGGGCCTCCCGGCCCGAGATCTCCAGTCCGTACCCCTCGAGCCCCACGATCTTCTTGGGGTTGTTCGTCAGGAGTCGGATTCTCCGGAGGCCCAGGTCCAGGAGGATCTGGGCCCCGATCCCGTAGTCCCTCAGGTCCGGCTTGAATCCGAGGGAGAGGTTCGCCTCCACCGTATCCTGCCCCCGGTCCTGGAGCTCGTAGGCCCGGAGCTTGTTGTGGAGCCCGATCCCCCGTCCCTCCTGGCGAAGGTAGACCACCACCCCCGCACCTTCCTCCTCAATGCGGGCCATGGCGGCGGCGAGCTGCTCGCCACAGTCGCAGCGCATGGACTGGAAGACATCGCCGGTGAGGCACTCCGAGTGCATCCGCACCAGGACATCGTCCCTCTCCGCCACCTCGCCCCGGACCAGGGCCACGTGCTCCCGCTCGTCCAGGATGTTCTCGTACCCGATGAGCTGGAACTCTCCGAAGGGCGTGGGAAGCTGGACGGTGGCCACCCGTCGGACCAGGCGCTCCCGACTGAGGCGATGGGCCACGAGCTGAGCCACGGTGATGAACCGCAGGTCATGCTCCCGGGCGAAGGCCTCCAACTCGGGACGGCGCGCCATGGTCCCGTCCTCGTTCAGGATCTCACAGATCACGCCCACGGGGGGGAGCCCGGCCAGGCGGGCCAGGTCCACCCCCGCCTCGGTCTGGCCCACCCGGCGGAGGACCCCCCCCGGGACGGCCCGGAGGGGGAAGATGTGACCGGGGCGGCGCAGGTCGCGGGGAGCCGTGGATTCCTCGGCCAGGAGACGGATGGTGGTGGCCCGGTCCTGGGCGCTGATCCCGGTGGTGACCCCGAAGCGGGGATCGGCATCCACGGAGACGGTGAAGGCCGTGCCCCGGGGGTCCGTATTCCGGTCCGTCATGGGCGGGAGGTCCAGGGCGTTGGCCCGCTCGGGGGTCAGGGTCACGCAGATGAGCCCCCGCCCGTGCACCGTCATGAAGTTGACGAGCTCCGGGGTGATGGTGGAGGCGGCGCAGACGAGGTCCCCCTCGTTCTCCCGGTCCTCGTCGTCGGCCACGATGACGAGCTTGCCGTCGCGGATGTCCTGAATGGCGTCTTCGACCCGGTCGAAGGGCATGGCCTCTCCTCAGCCGTCCAGCGGCAGGCTCGGGTGAAGGAGCCTGGCCACGTACTTTCCGATGAGATCTCCCTCCACGTTCACGGGGTCCCCCGGTCCCAGGAGGGAGAGGTTCGTGTGGGTCCAGGTGTGGGGGATGATGCCCACCTCCACCACCTCCCCGGCCTCCAGGGCGTTCACCGTGAGGCTCACGCCGTTCAGGGCGATGGAGCCGTGCAGGAGGGTCTGGCGCCAAACCTCCGGGGGCACCCGGAAGCGGAGCCGCCAGAACTCGCCTTCCTCTCGAACCGACATGAGCTCGCCCAGTCCATCCACATGCCCCTGCATGATATGGCCGTCGAGCCGACCCCCCAGGGGCAGGGCCCGCTCCAGGTTCACCCGGCTCCCCGTGACATACCCTCCGGCCACGGTGCGGGAGAGGGTCGTCCCGATGACCTCCACGGTGAAGCGCCCCGCCTCCACCTCCACGGGGGTGAGGCAGGCGCCGTCCACGGCCACCGAAGCCCCGGGAAGGAAGCCCTCCAGGAACCCCGGGGCTACCTCCACGGAGAGGCGCCGGGTGGAGGATCCTTCCTCCACGCCCACCACCGTCCCCACGCGCTCCACGATTCCAGTGAACATCACCCCTCCCCGGGAAAGATGGAATGCCCTGGGCCCGGGTCCTCAGGCGGAAGGCGGTCCCATTCGAGCCAGAGATCCTCGCCCAGGCGGCGAACCGGACCGGGGCTCCATCGGCCCCCCGGGCTCCGCGGCACCGGGTCTGCCCTCCCCCTCCCGGAGGGGGGTGATGGGCTCGCCCCGTGCCCCGGCAGCACCCCGTACGCCGGCCCTGCTCCGTACCCCGGCAGCGCCCCCGTTCCCAGGACCGTGGGAGCCACCAGATGCACCAGCCGGTCCACCAACCCTCCGCGGAGAAGGGAGGTTCCCAGCCGGCCGCCCCCCTCGCAGAGCAGGCTCCGGATCCCCTCGTCCCTCAGGGTTCCCAGGAGAGCCTTGGGATCCGGGCGGCCCTGTGACCCCGCCACCAGGACCCGGGCACCCGCGTCCTCCATCTCCCTGCGCCACCCCCCCGGACTCCCGGGGCCTGTGAGGATCCAGACCGGGGCCTCGCCCTCCCGGAGAGCCCGGAGCCCGGGGCCCAGGCGCCCCTCCAGGTCCAGGAAGATCCGAACGGGAGGGACCCGGGGCACCACGTCGCCCCGGACGGTGAGGAGCGGATCATCCGCCTGGGCGGTACCCGTTCCCACCAGGATCCCGTCCACCCCCGCCCGGAGGCCATGGACGGCGGCGGCGGCCTCGGGGCCGGTGAGCTGATGTCGGACCCCGGGCGCGGGAGCGATCCCCCCGTCCAGGGAGAGGGCCAGTTTGAGCACCGTCCAGGGCCGCCCCGGTGCCGCGTGGAAGAAGGCGGGGTTCTCCCGGAGGGCTTCCCGGTAGGAGAGGAGGGGCCCCTCCACCTCCATCCCCCGCCGTTGGAGCTCCTCCGCGCCCCCCCCCGACTCCCCTCCGGGGTCCCGGGCCCCGAAGACCACCCCGGCGCCCCCCCCCCCGACGAGGGCGGCGGGGGCGGGGGGCGGCGTCCCGTGGTGGCGGCAGGGCTCGAGGGACACGTACGCCACCGCGCCCCGGGCCTCCTCCCCCGCGGCCGAGAGGGCCTCCACCTCGGCGTGGGGCCCACCCCACTCCCGGTGCCAGCCCTCCCCCACCACCACGCCCTCCCGCACCAGGACACATCCCACCAGGGGATTGGGGTGCACCCGCCCCCACCCCCTGCGCCCCAGCTCCACCGCCCGGGCCATCCGATCCAGGTCGTCCTGCCGCCTGTGGGGCTCGTCAGCCATGGATCGCCGTGGGATCAGGGGAGCCGCCGGAGGGGATTGGAAGGGCCCGGGCGGGGATGGGCCGGATCAGTACCGGACCCGGAAGGTGAGGGCGCCGGAGAGCCCCCCGCCGGGAGCGGGAGCCGCAGGCGAGAGCCCCTCGGCGGACCCCGGCCCCGGGGACCACCCCAGCTCCAGCGCCGCCTGGGAGACCACCCATGTGCGGTTCACACCCAGGAACCAGGTGGTTCGGTCCACCGGGAGGGAGCGGCGCGTCCACGGCCCCGCGGTCCCCCCGGGTCGGGGTTGCACCCCTGCCTCCCCCCGGATCCGGTCCCATTGGACGCCCCCCGAGATCCCCACCTCCATGAGGTCCTTTCCCACCACGCCCCGGAACGAGGTGACCCGGGGTTCCACGGACACGGAGGCCGGTGCGCCCGGGGAGGGAGCGTAGTCCAGGGACCCGCTCCGCCGGTGCACCGCCGAGAGGGTGACCCCGGGGAGGCTGAAGGACTCCCTGAAGACCCCCACCCGGGCGCCTACCCCCACCGCCCAGGCCCTTCCCTCCAGCCCGTCGAAGGAGGGAACGGGGAGGAGCCGCACCTCTCCCAGGAGGTCCAGGGCTCCCACTCCCCCCATGGTGGGGGCGGGACTGAGCCCCTCGAACACACCCACCCCGACGGTGGCCCGTGGGGCCAGGGCCGCCCGGCGTCGCTCCGACCCGCCCGATCCCGCCAGCTCCGGATGGGTGAAGGTGGCCCCTGCGAACCCCCCTTCGAAGAGGAACCGGGGAGAGCCGTGGAGCCGCTGTCCTGCCGTGTTGGGCGCGGCGGTGAAGGGGCCTCCAGCCCCCAGGAGGAGTCCGAACCCCGCCTGCAGGGCGTGGGCGGCGGCGGCCCCCTGGGTGCACGGCCCCGCCGTGCCCTGCTGTGCCGCGGCGCAGGCACCGGCCAGCGCCCCGGGGTCCTGGGCCCCCACTGGCTCCGCCCCCCACAGGGCAGGGGCGGTCACCGCCAGTACGGTGCCCACGATCCGGGTGAGCACCTGGGGGAGCGACGGGGAACGGAGCCGAGGGAGGGTCCGGGCCACGGGCCGGGACTGGGCCCTGAGGCCGGCCCCAACGCCGGACCGGGCGCCGGACCGGGCGCCGGACCGCCGGTGCGTCGCCACGCCCCCGTCAGTCCAGGCGGACACCGGCACCCTCCACCACCTCCCCTGCGATCCAGGCCGCTTCCCCCAGGGCCCGCAGTCGCGCCACCAGGGCGTCGGCCTCCGAGCCGTGGACGGCCACCAGCATCCCCACCCCCATGTTGAACACGCGGTACATCTCCCCCTCCTCCACCCGGCCCAGCTCCGCCAGGGCACGGAAGAGGGGAGGGACCTCCCACGAGTCCCGTCGCACCACCGCCCCCAGCCCGTCCGGGAGGATCCGGGGGAGGTTCCCCGGGATCCCCCCTCCGGTGATGTGGGCGAGCCCGGTGAGAGCGGGAAGGGTCAGCTCGTTCCGGAGGACGGGGAGATAGCTCCGGTGGATCCGGAGGAGGGCCTCCGCCACCGACTCCCCCAGGTGGGGGAAGGGGTCGTGGACCTCCAGGCCCGCCCGGTCGAAGACGATCTTCCGCGCCAGGGTGTACCCGTTGGTGTGGAGTCCCGAGGAAGGGAGGGCCACCAGGGCGTCCCCGGCGCGGATGCGACTCCCGTCCAGGAGCTGACCCCGGGGGACGATCCCCACGATGAAGCCGGCCAGGTCGTACTCCCCGGGGCCGTAGAAGTCCGGCATCTGGGCCGTCTCCCCCCCCAGGAGGGCACACCCGTTCTCCCGGCACGCCAGGGCCACCCCCCGGACCACCTCCTCCACCACCCCCTCCTCCAGCTCCCCGGTGGCCAGGTAGTCCAGGAAGAAGAGGGGGCGGGCCCCCTGCACCAGGATATCGTTCACGCAGTGGTTCACCAGATCCTGTCCAACCGTATGGTGGACAGCGGCCTGGAAGGCCACCTTGAGCTTCGTCCCCACGCCGTCGGCGCTGGAGACCAGCACGGGATCGGCCACGTCCCCGGGGACCCGGTAGAGTCCCCCGAAGAGACCCAGCTCCGAGAGGGTGTTCTCGTCGCGGGTGGCCTCCAGGAGTTCCCGGAGCCCTTCCTTCGCCCGCTCCGCCTTGTCCAGGTCCACCCCGGCGGAGGCATAGTCCATGCGCCCTTCGGTCATCCTCGTGCCTCCGTCATCGCAGATGCCTCCGTGAGCCTCGTGCCTCGTTCATCCTCGGGAGCCTGCGTCAGGCCTCGGCCCCGGATTGGGGGGCGGCCCCCGCCTCCGCCTCCTCCTCGGCGCGCTCCATCCGCTCCGGGGCACCCAGCCCCAGGAGGGTGAGGCCGTTGCGGAGGACAATTCGGATGGCCCGAGTGAGGGCCAGCCGGGCGGCCCGGAGCTCCGGATCGTCCACCAGGACCGCCAGTTCCGGGTTGCGGGTGGGGTTCCCGGCATGGTACCAGGAGTTCACCTGCCCCGCCGTCTGCTCCAGCCAGTCGCAGACCAGGTGGGGAGCCCGGAGCGCCGCGGCCCGGGAGACCAGTTCGGGAAACGAGTCCAGCCGCTGGATGAGCTCCTTCTCCGCCTCCGTCTCCAGGCGCTCCAGGGGGAGGGACGCGGGGTCCGGGGGGGGATCTCCCGCCGGGGCTCCCGCCTCCCCGGCCTTCCGGAGGATGGAGCACATGCGGGCGTGGGCGTACTGGACCTTGTAGACCGGGTTCTTGTCCGACTGATCCAGCGCCCAGTCCAGGTCGAAGACCAGGTGGGCCTCGGGCTTCCGCATGAGGAAGAAGAAGCGGGTCACGTCCACCCCCACCTCCTCCATCAGGTCCCGGAGGGTCACGTAGTCCCCGG
>JBJHCB010000043.1:0-11594 GCA_050485805.1 Gemmatimonadota bacterium
ACATCCAGGGGGGGAAGTTCCCCTTCCTGGCCAACGGACGGGCGGTGGCCGCCGGGGATTCGGGAGGGTTCGTCAAGGTCATCCGGGATACGAAGTACTCGGAGATCCTGGGGGCCCACATCATCGGGCCCCACGCCACGGAGCTCATCGCCGAGTTCGTGGTGGGGAGGCATCTGGAATCCACGGTGGAGGAGATGGAGAAGGCCATGCACCCCCATCCCACCCTTTCCGAGGCGGTGGCCGAGGCCGCGTTGGCGGCGCTGGGTCGACCCCTCCACATCTGAGCCGCAGGGGGAGCGCACGAGGGCCGCCGTGGGGTCCTGAGCCCACGGCGGCCCCCCGGTCCCCGGACGCGATCCCGGACTGGGGGCTCTACCGCCCCCTCCCGAACCCTCACTTCCCTTCCCGTCCCGTTCCCAAGGGGGAGTCCCATCCTCACCTCCGAGCGCCCCTCCCCGACTCCCCCCGGCTCCGGGGCCGTTCCCCCTCCGGGAGCTTCTCCCTCCACCGCCCTCCGGAGTTGGGGTGCGGCCGAGGAGGAGGCGCTTCGCCTCTGGATCGCCCTGGCCCGGTGCTACCAGACCTTCGCCCGGGAGGTGGGGGTGCGGGTGGGGGAATACGGCCTCACCGTACCCCAGTTCGGGATCCTGGAGGCCCTCCACCACCTGGGACCCCTCTCCCTGGGGGAGCTGGCGGACAAGCTCCTGGTGACCGGGGGAAACATCACCTACGTGATGGATCGGTTGGAGGCCCAGGGGTTGGTGGAGCGGCGGCGATCGGAGGAGGATCGCCGGGTGGTGGAGGCCCACCTCACACCGGAGGGACGAAAGCGGATCGCCTCGGTCTTCCCCGGCCACGCCGCCTTCATCCGGGAAGTGGTCTCTCCCCTGGGAGAGGAGGAGCAGCGGAAGCTCCGGGAGCTCCTGAAACGCCTGGGGAAGGGGATCGTGGAGAGCGCGTCCGGCGAGCCCCCGGCCGCCCCGCCGCCCTGAGGCCCCCGGTGAGCCCCTCTGGTCAGGCCGAACCGGACGGAACCGGGGCGTCCCCCTCCGGGGCCGACTCCAGCTCCACGCCACGGATGCGGAGCACCCGATGGAGGGCCTCTCCGATCTTGTTGTTGGGGGTGGAGGCTCCCGCGGTGATCCCGAGCTCGAACGGGCCCTCCGGGAGCCAGTCGGTCTCCAGCCGCTCCGGGGACTCCACCGCCAGATCGGGCTTGTGCCGGATCGTCCCCGCCTCCACGTCGATGCAGTGGGAGTCCTCGATGTGGAAGGCCCGGGTGTACTGACGGCACATGTGGGCCAGGTGGTTGGTGTTGGAGGAGTTGTACCCGCCGATGACGATCATCACGTCCGGCGGCGACTGCATCATCTTCTCCACCGCGTCCTGCCGTTCCTGGGTGGCCGAGCAGATGGTGCCGAAGGAGCGGAAGTTCTCCTGGGCGTAGTCCTCCCCCCTGGCCTCCGCCATGGCCTTCCGGAGGCGAGCGCCGATGGCCAGGGACTCGTTGGCCAGCATGGTGGTCTGGTTCGCCACCCCGATCCGGTCCAGGTGGAGGTCCGGGTCGAACCCCTCCGAGGCCCTCCGGCCGAACCGCTCCAGGAAGGCGGCGCGGGAGGGGGCGCCGGGTGCGCCGGTGATGTAGTCGCACACCATCTCGGCCTCCGCCATGTCCCGGACGATGAGATACGTCCCGTCGGGGTGCTTCCTCACCTGGGATGCGGTGGCGCGACTCTCCTCGTGGGTGTATTTCCCGTGGATGACGGCGGTGAAGCCGTCCTTGGCGTACTGCTCCACCCGCTTCCACACCAGGAGCACGGAACCGCAGGTGGTGTCCACCAGGACACACCCCTTCCCCCGGAGCTCGTGGAACGCCTCGATGGTGACGCCGAAGGCGGGCAGGAGCACCACGTCCTCGGATCGGACCCGGGAGAAGTCGAAGGTCCCGCCGGCGTCGGGGTAGATGAACTCGATGTCCATCTCCCTCATCCGCTGGTTCACATGGGGGTTGTGGATGATCTCCCCCACGAGGTACACCTTCTTGTCCGGGAACTTCGCCCGGGTCTCATAGGCGTAGTCCACCGCACGGTCCACCCCGTAGCAGAACCCGAACTCCTCCGCCAGGCGGACGGTGACGTCCCCGAAGGTGTGGGTGTATCCCCGGGCGCGGATGTCCTCCACCAGGGCGGAGTGGTACTCGGCCTCGATGAGGGGACGGACCTGGTTCTTGAGGCCCAGGCCCTTTCTGAAATAGGTCTGCTCGATGGTCATGGATAGATTCGGACGCTTCAGGATTCGGCAAGGCTCGAGCATGAGGAACCCCGGGGGGGGGTGGGCGTTCCCCCGGAGCGGCGGGGAGGGGTGATGGCCCGCCTCGGATGCCTCTTCATCCTGCTGCCGGTGGTGGAGCTCGCGCTGCTCCTGCGCGTGGGGCAGTGGTTGGGTGCCTGGCCCACGGTGGCGCTGGTGGCGCTGACGGGAGTCCTGGGCGCCTGGCTCGTACGCACCGAGGGCGTCCGGACCATGGGCCGATTCCAGGCCCAGGTGGCCCGGGGGGAGCTCCCGGGGAAGGTGCTGATGGACGGGGCCGCCATCCTGGTGGGAGGAGCGTTCCTCCTCACCCCCGGGATCCTCACCGACGCCCTGGGCTTCGCCCTGCTCTTCCCGCCGACCCGCCGGTTCCTGCAGGACCGATTCACCCTCCGCCTTGCGCAGGGCATCCGTTCAGGGAGAATTCAGGTCGTCTCCTCCGGCTTCGGCTGGGGCGGTGGGCCGGCGGGGAAGCCCCCAGAAGGGCCTGGCGATGACGCCGAACCGCCCCGTCCCCCCCGGCCGGGAGAGATCATCCAGTAGCCCATGAACCGGGGGGGGGCGGACGCCCTCCAGCGGACAGGCCGGGCCACCGGGCTCTCCCCCTCCCGGCACGTCGAACGGCCCCGGCCCCGTGGCCGCCGTCACCCCCCCCATCCACACCCCCATCATCCCGGAGTCTTCATGGATCACGACCTCTCGTTTCTCCAGCGCCTCCTCGAGGAGCCCGGCCCGTCGGGCTTCGAGCATCGACCCGCGCGGGTCTGGCGGGAAGAGGCCTCGGGGTTCGCGGACCGGGTCTGGTCGGACGTCCACGGCAACTCCTTCGCCGTGGTGGGCGAGGACCGGCGACCCCGGGTCATGCTGGCGGGGCACATGGACGAGATCGGTCTGCAGGTCACCCACGTGGACAAGGAGGGGTTCCTCTACGTGGATGGGATCGGAGGGTGGGATTCCCAGGTCCTGGTGGGTCAGCGGGTCCGGATTCTGGCGCGGGCCGGGGATGTCACCGGGGTGGTGGGAAAGAAGCCCATCCACCTCATGCAGCCCGAGGAGCGCAAGAAGGTCTCGGAGATCCGGAACCTCTGGGTGGACGTGGGGGTGGCCTCCCGGGAGGAGGTGGGCGAGCTCGGGATCCGGGTGGGGGACCCCGCCGTGCTGGACTCCGGGTTCCTGCGGCTCGCCGGGGACCGGATCGCCTCGCGGGCCATCGACAACCGGGTGGGGGCCTTCGTCGTGCTGGAGGCCCTCCGGCTCCTGGCCCGTGACCCCGCCCCCCAGGCCGGGTGCGTGGCGGTGGGGACCGTCCAGGAGGAGATCGGCTACACCGGAGGGGGGGCCCGGAGCTCGGCTTTCGCCCTGGAGCCCGAGGTGGCCCTGGTGGTGGATGTCACCTTCGCCACGGATGTGCCCGACGTGTCCAGCAAGGAGGTGGGGGAGCACACCCTGGGCGGCGGACCCGTCCTGAGCCGGGGTTCGGCCACCCACCCGCTGGTCTTCGACCGGCTGGTGGAGGTGGCGGAGGCGGAGGAGATCCCCTTCAGCCTCCAGGCCCAGCCCCGGGCCACGCGCACCGACGCCGACGGGATCTTCCTGGTTCGGGCCGGGATCCCCACCGGCCTCATCTCCATCCCCAACCGCTACATGCACTCTCCCAGCGAGGTCGTGGCGGCGGGTGACCTGCACAAGGCGGCCCGGATCCTGGCGGCCTTCGTCCGATCCCTGGAGCCCGATACGTCCTTCGTCCTGGACTGAGCCCCCCAGCTCACGAGCTGAGGGGCGCGCCTCCCCGAACCCCGGTGGACGCACGGTGGGCCGGGGCCCCGCGGGCTTCCTCCTCCAGGACCGCGCTTCCGAGAAGGACCAGGGCGACCCAGAGGAGGTCCGCCAGGAGGAGATGTCCCAGACGCGCGGCCACCGGGTTTCCCAGGAGGATGGTGACCGGCCCCACCACGAGCTGTACCGCGGCCAGGACCCCCACGGCCAGCGCCAGCCGCCCCGGGGTGGCGGCCGGATGGCCCTCCCGGACCCGCAGGGCGAGGCGGACGAGGAGGAGGACCACCCCCACCGCCAGCACCGGGTGGAGCATGCGGAGGGGCACCAGGAGGTGCTCCGGCTCCAGGTATTGTCCCATCCCCTCCTGCAGGGTGGGGGCCGGGAAGGCGGTGGCTGCCAGGCCGGTCCACGCTCCGGTCCAGGCCAGGGCCAGGGTTCCCAGGAAGGCCGGGAGGAGAAGCCGGACCCCGTCGGCGGGAAGCGGGGGAAGGCGGGAGGTCCGCCGCACGGCCCACCAGGCGGTGAGGGCCAGGGCCGCCATGAGGAGGAAGGTGTTGGTGACATGGAAGGGGCGAATGAGGATCCGGCCCAGGGAGACATCCCCCGCCACCCACCCGAACACCACCAGCACCGCCCCGAAGAGGGACTCGGAGAGGGTCAGGAGGAGGGCCGCACCCGCACCCTTCCGAACGGCCGCGCCCCGGGGGAAGGCCTTGAAGGCCCAGATGGCCATGGCCATCACCAGGAGGAGGACCACCCCGGAGGAGAGCCGGTGGGTGAACTCCACGAAGGTGGAGAACTCCGCCGCCTGCGGGACCACCGCCCCGTGACAGAGGGGCCAGTCGGTGCCACACCCGTCCCCGGACTCCGAGATCCTGAGGAAATACCCCCAGAGGATGGCCAGGAGGGAGTACCCGAACACGCCCCACGCGAAGATGGCGAAGCGGCGCTGCCCGGTCTCCGGCGCCGGGAAGGACTGGGCCATGGGGCTCTTCTCGCGGGGAAGGGTCCGCGTTGACGACATCGGAGGGCGACCATTAAACTAACGCCCCAACGCAGCGCCCATGAACGGGGTCCGGAGTCATCCGGCCCCCGCGGCTTTTTCCAGGATGATCCAGGCCATGCAGAACGCCACCGAGCTCGTGAAGGAACTCCAGCAGATGCGGGACCAGGGCTTCCTCTCCGACGCCCTCCTCCGCCACGCGGTGAAGAAGATCAAGCGGGCCTCGGACAAGTACTACTGGGTCGGCGCGTACCTCCTGAACGACGCCGGGGACGAGCTGTGGCTCCACAACTATGTGGGGAGCCCCACCGAGCATTCCCGCATTCCCGTGGGCACGGGGGTGTGCGGCACCGCGGTGGCCGAGGGCGCCAACCAGAACGTCCCCGACGTCTCTGCCGTGGACAACTATCTGGCCTGCAACCCCGAGACGCAGTCCGAGCTGGTGGTCCTGATCCGGGCGGGGAGCCAGATCTTCGGTCAGATCGACATCGATTCCGACGAGAAGGCCGCCTTCTCCGAGGCCGACGAGGCCGGGATCCAGTCGGTGGCGGACAAGCTGGCGGAGCAGATCGCGGCGGAGCGCCGCTGAGGGCCTCCCCGGTTCCCTCCAACGAGCCCGGGTCCGGAATGGAGCCCCGCGTCGTCCTGGCGGACAACGCGGGGCTCTTCACGTTGTCGGGGACCCGGACCCACCTGGTGGGCCTCCGGGAGGTGGTGGTCCTGGACCCGGGCCCCGCGGATCCGGTCCATCTCCGGCGACTCCGGGAAGCCCTGGCCGGAGCCCGCCGGGTGACGGTGGTGGTGACCCACGCCCACGCCGACCATTCGGCGGGGGCCGTTCCCCTGGCCCGGAGCCTGGAAGCGGGCAGTGTGGAGGGGGTGGAGGAGATCCGCGTTCTGGGCCCCCACGGCGAGGAAGCTCCGGCCGGCGGAGGGGGGAACCGGGGGGAGGCGGGCCCGTCGCCCCTTTCCCACGGCCTTTCCATCTCCACGGACCACGGGCCCCTTCGGACCCTGTGGACGCCGGGGCACGCCCGTCCCCACTTCGCCCTCCTCCACGAGGAGACGGGGGCCCTCTTCCCCGGGGATCTCCTCCTGGGGGAGGGCAACACCGCCTGGGTGGGCTCGTACGCAGGATGCGTGGCCGATTACCTGGCCTCGCTGGATCGCCTGGAGGCCCTGGAGCCCACCCGCCTCCATCCGGCCCACGGGCCTCCCCTGGAGGACGCCGTGGAGGCCATCCGCCGATTCCGGGCCCACCGCCTCCGGAGACTGGAGCAGGTGGCGGAGGTCCTGGAGGAAGAGCCCTCGGCCAGCGCCGATCGGATGGTGGACCGGGTGTACGGGGAGGCCCTGCCGGCGGGTCTCCGGGCCGCTGCCCGGTGGAGCGTCCATGCCCTCCTGGATCACCTGGGCGCTCGCCCCTTTCCCCATGGGGCTCCCCTGGAGGAGGGCTGACCCTCCCCGCTTGATGCCCCTGGCGGCGGGGTGGTATCCTCACGGGGTCCCCCCGACCTTCCCCCGGCAGGGTCCGGAGCCACCCGGCCCGCCCTTCCCGCTCCTCCCGCCCCCTCCCCTCCGGTCCGTGACCCTTCCCAGCGCAGAACCCGCGCTCTCCCCCGCCCCCGCCCTTCCGTCCGCGCTGGCGGAGGAGCTCCGGGGGGTGGTGGGAGCCGGAGCGGTGATCACGGCCCCGGACCGCCTCCTGGTCTACGAGTCCGACGGTCTCACCCAGTACCGGGTGTCGCCCTCGGGGGTGGTCCTGCCGGGGGACGCGGATGAACTCCGACGGGTCCTCCGGCTCCTCACCGGAGCCCTGCTCCCCTTCGTGATGCGAGGCGCGGGGACCGGGCTCTCCGGGGGAGCCCTGGCCCTGCACGGTGCGGTGGTGGTGGGGACGGCCCGGATGAACCGGATCCTCGAGGTGGAGCCAGGCGATCGCCGGGCCCGGGTGGAGCCGGGAGTGGTGAACGCCCATCTCACCCGGGCCACCCTGGCCCATGGCCTCGTCTTTGCGCCCGATCCGTCGTCCCAGAGCGCCTGCACGCTGGGGGGGAACGTGGCGGAGAACTCCGGGGGCCCCCACTGCCTGAAGTACGGGGTCACCTCGAGGTACGTCACGGGGCTTCGGGTCATCCTGCCGGACGGCACGGAGGCCGAGCTCGGCGGGATGGGTCGGGAGGAGGAGGGACTGGATCTGGTGGGCCTCTTCGTCGGGTCCGAGGGATGCTTCGGAGCCGCCTCGGAGATCGAGGTCTCCCTGGTCCCCCGGCCCCGGGGGGTGCGGACCCTCCTGGCCCTTTTTCCCACGGTGGAGTCGGCGGGGGTGGCGGTGACCGCCATCATGGCCAGGGGGCTCCTCCCGGCGGCGCTGGAGATCGTGGACCGGGAGACGATCCGGGCGGTGGAAGCCTCGGTGTTCGCCGCGGGGTATCCCACCCATGTGGGGGCGGCGCTGGTGGTGGAATTCGACGGGTTGGAGGCGGGGTTGGACGAGGAGGCGGAGCTGGCGGCGCGCCTCTGTCGCGATTCGGGGGCGGAGGAGGTCCGGACGGCGGCCACGGAGGCGGAACGGACCGCCCTCTGGCAGGGGAGGAAGAAGGCCTTCGGCGCCATGGGGCGCATCGCCCCGGACCTCATGGTGCAGGACGCCACGGTTCCCCGGAGCCGTCTCCCCCAGGTCCTGGCCCAGATCGGGGAGATCGGTCGGCGCCATGGCCTCCGCGTGGCCAACGTCTTCCACGCCGGGGACGGAAACCTCCACCCCAACCTCCTCTTCGATCGGCGGGATCCCGACGAGCTGGCCCGGGTGGAGGCCGCCTCCGGCGAGATCATGGAGGTGTGCATCGCGGCGGGCGGGACCATCACCGGGGAGCACGGGGTGGGAGTGGACAAGCGTCGGTACATGCCCCGGGTGTACGGCCCCGCGGTGCTGGAGCGGATGGGCGCCGTGAAGGAGGTGTTCGACCCCCTGGGTCTCTGCAATCCGGGGAAGGTGCTCCCCGACGGATACGGCCCCCGGTGGAGGGGTGGGGGCGACGCCCCGCCCGAGGCGGCGGACCGCCCCGCGTCCCCCGGGCGCCGGCGGCAGGGCACGAGCGTGGAGGCCCTTCTGGCCCGGCTGGATGGGGAGCTCTCCCCCGGGGGAGTGGAGACGGACGGACCCGTCCCGAGGGTCCTCCCCCGGGACGAGGAGGAGGTGGCGACGGTCCTCCGCCTGGCGGCGGAGGACGGGATCCCCATCCAGCCCTCGGGACGGGACGTGGAGTCGGGGGTGGGGAGCGACTCGGGGCGGGGCGTCCTCCTCCTCGGAACGGACCGCCTGGAAGGGGGGGTGGAGCATTCCCCCGACGACCTGCAGGCGCGGGTGTCCGCCGGGGTCACCCTGGAGGAGTTGGCCGCCACCCTGGCCGGGCGGGGCCAGTGGCTCCCGTTGGATCCACCCGGAGGCGGGGGAGTGAGCGTCGGGGGGGCGGTCTCCACCGGAGTGACGGGTCCGCTGGCGGCGGGGTACGGCCGGGTGCGGGACCAGGTGCTGGGGCTCACCCTGGTGGATGGCACCGGAACCTCCCTCCAGCTGGGCGGGCGGGTGGTGAAGAACGTGGCCGGGTTCGACCTGGTACGGCTGGTGACCGGCTCCCGGGGCGGGTTGGGGGTGGCGACGTCGGTGACGCTCCGCCTCTTCCCCCTCCCGGCGCGGGATCGGACCCTGGAATGGAGGGTTCCCCACGCGGCTGACCTGGGCGAGCTGCGGGGGCGCCTCCTGGCCACCGGCCTTCCCCTGGCTTCGCTGGAGGCGGTGGCGGAGCGGCCGGAGGCCGGGATCTCGACCCTGGCCCGACTCCAGGGCTCCGACGAAGCGGTCTCCGCCGCGACCCGGATCCTGGAGGAGGCCGCGGGTCCCTGGGCGCAGGCCCTGGAGGATGACGACTCCCGGTCCCGCTGGGCCGCGATGAACCGGAGCGAGGCCGGGGGGGAGATCCTCCTGCGGTTGGGGGGGCTGCCTTCCCGGGGACCGGAGCGGATGGGGTGCCTCCTCCCCCTCCTCGGGGGGCCCGGGGACGGGGATGAGACCGTGGGCGGGGCGGGAGCGGGGGTGGGATCCGAAGAGGTGAGGGGGAACGGGGCCCTCCTCCTGGGCCTGCTGGACGGGCGGCTTCGGATTCGCCTCCCCGCGGGGAGCCGGGGGGAGAGGGCACGGGCCGTGGTCCGCGCAGTGGGGGAGCTGCAGAGGGCGGACGGGGCGCGCACCTCCCTCCGGGTGGTTCGCTGGCCGATTCCGGAGGGGAGCGGAGGGGTCGGCCCTCCCAGGGCCCCCGGGGCGGCAGAGGGACCCCGGGCCCGGACCCGCCGCCTGGAGGAGGAGCTCCTCCGGCGCTTCGACCCGGAGGGGATCCTCCCGGGCCGTCGCAACCCCGGGATCTGGCGCCACGGGTGGGCGACACCCCCCGGGGCCGGGGTTTCCCCATGAAGGGGACGGACCCCCAGGGGTTGGCCCGTGCGCTGGGCGCCGCAGAATCCCGCCTGGACCACTGCGTCCACTGCGGGTTCTGCCTCCCCGCCTGCCCCACCTACGTCCGATTTGGGGACGAGGCCGACTCTCCCCGGGGACGACTCCATCTGATGCGGGCGGTGGCCGAGGGCCGGCTGGACCCGTCCTCTCCCGCCTTCCAGGACCACCTGGATCGGTGTCTCGGCTGCCGCGCCTGCGAGACGGTCTGCCCGTCGGGGGTGGAGTACGGATACCTCCTTGAGCGGGCCCGGGCCGTGGCCCGGGCGTCCAGCCCCCCGGACCGGGCCACCCGGCTCCTCCTGGCCCTGGTGGCCCGCCCCGCCCCGTTCCGGGTCTGGATGGCCCTGAGCCGGGTGCTCCGGGCCACCGGACTCCCCCAGCTCCTTCGCCAGCGTCTACCCCCGGACGGCCCGGCGGCGCAGCTCCGGTTTGGTCTGGCCATGCTGGAGGCCTCGGCCCCGGCCCACCTGGCGGGGATGGTCCCCACCCCCTCTTCGGCGCCGGCTTCGGGGGCGGCCCCCGCCCCCTCCTCCACCCCGGCCCCGATCCCCGGTCCCGCCGACGATCCTCGGGTGGGGATCCTCACGGGATGCGTCCAGGACGGGCTCTTTCGACGGGTGAACGAGGCCACCCGGAGGGTCCTGGCCGTGAACGGGTTCGAGGTGGTGGAGGTCCCGGGCCAGGGGTGCTGCGGGGCCCTCCACGCCCACGCCGGGGACCTGGACCGGGCTCGGCGCATGGCCCGCCGGAACATCGCGGCCTTCGAGGCCGCCGGGGTGGGGGAGGTGGCCGTGAACGCCGCGGGGTGCGGCTCCGCCATGAAGGAGTACGGGGAACTCCTCCAGGAGGACCCGGAATGGCGGGATCGGGCCCGGGCCTTCTCCGGCCGGGTGAAGGATGTCTCCGAGGTCCTGGCCGGGGACGGACGGACGCCGGTCCCGGGAGCCCCCCTTCCCCTCACCGTGGTGTACGACCCTCCCTGCCACCTCCTCCACGCCCAGAAGGTGGCGGACCCACCCCTGCGGATGCTGGCCGCCGTGCCCGGGTTGCAGGTGGTCCTCCCCCGGGACGCCGAAGGGTGTTGTGGGGGAGCGGGGATCTACGCCCTCACCCACCCGGAGCTGGGGGGGCGGATCGGAGGGGACAAGGCCGAGGCCATCCGGGAGTCTGGAGCCTCCCTCGTGGCCACCGGGAACCCCGGTTGCGCCATGCAGATCGGGGCCATGCTCCGCCTGGGGGAGGAGGGGGTGGACGGTGCTCCGGAGGTCTGTCATCCCTTGGAACTGCTGGACGAGAGCTACCGTCGGGCCGATCCGGGGGCCCGTTCCCGGGGATCCGGCGTCACACCTGGTGGGGGCCTGGTGCCGGTCGGGGATCCAGAGGAGAACCCATGAGCCACCCCTCTCCCCTTTCCACCCGGCACATCCCCCAGACCGCGCTCCTGGAGCGGGTGCAGGCCCTTCGGGAGGAGTGGATCGGATTCGTGGAGCGGCTGGCCCTGGCCGAGTCTCCGTCCAGCGTCCCGGAGAGCCAGACCCCGGTGCTGGATCTCATGGGAAAGCGCCTGGAGGAGCTGGGGTTCCGGGTCCGCCGCGTGGCGGGCCATGCCACCGGAGGCCTCCTGGTGGCACGGGGGGACGGGCACTGGCGGCGAAGCTCCAGCTACCAGCTCCTCCTGGGGCACTCCGACACCGTCTGGCCCCTGGGTACGCTGGACCGGATGCCCGTGGGGCGGACCGGCGGAATCCTGAGCGGTCCAGGCGTCTTCGACATGAAGGCCGGCCTTACCCAGATGATCTTCGCCCTTCGTGTCCTCCGGGATCTGGAGCTGGCGCCCGAGGTGGAACCGGTGGTGCTGGTGAACTCCGACGAGGAGATCGGAAGCTACGAATCGGAGCGACATATCATCCGGCTGGCCCGGAGAGCGGCCCGGGTCTTCGTGCTGGAGCCGGCGCTGGATCCCCAGGGGAAGCTCAAGACGGCGCGGAAGGG
>JBJHCB010000043.1:11604-12380 GCA_050485805.1 Gemmatimonadota bacterium
TGGTCCGGGTGCGGGGGCGGAGCTCCCATGCCGGGCTGGCGCCCCAGGAGGGGGCCAGCGCCATCCAGGAGCTGGCCTCCGTGATCCAGCGCCTCCACGGCCTCACGGACTTCGCGCGGGGAATCGGGGTGAACGTGGGAGAGGTCAGGGGAGGGACCCGCCCCAACGTGGTGGCTGCGGAGGCGGAGGCGGTGGTGGATGTCCGGGTCGACACCATGGAGGACGGGCGTTGGGTGGAAGAACGGATCCGGGCCATGGAGCCCGTGACCCCGGGGTGCACCCTGGAGGTGGAGGGGGAGGTGGATCGCCCCCCCCTGGAGCGCACCCCGGGGAACCGCGTCCTCTGGAATGCCGCGCTGGAGCTGGGGGCCGCCATGGGCGTGCCCCTGGAGGAAGGCCGGGCCGGAGGCGGCTCCGACGGGAATACCACCAGCCGGTTCACGCCCACCCTGGACGGCCTGGGGGCCGTGGGCGACGGGGCCCACGCCCTCCACGAGCATGTGGACGTGGATCGGACCCTGGAGCGATGTGCTCTACTGGCGGGACTCCTGCTCCTTCCGGCCACGGGGGATGGGCGAAGGACGGGTCCGGGGCTGGCGGTGGGCGCCGGGGGGGACGCGCCCCGGGACGGAGACGCTCCGTGAGCAGGCCGACGCCAGGGGGGGATGGGGGGTGGGAGATCCGGGACCTCACCACCCAGGGGGAGTTCGAGGCGGTGGTGCGTCTCCAGGAGGAGGTGTGGGGGGCGGGGTTTGCGGAGCGGGTCCCCTCGGCCA
>JBJHCB010000044.1:0-8783 GCA_050485805.1 Gemmatimonadota bacterium
CGATGAGGGAGCCCGCCACCCCGGGGTGGCGCCGGCCCAGGGCCTCCCTCCGGGCCGGAACGGTGCGGGAATAGATGGAATCGGCCTCGTGGACGCGCCCCGTCCGGACCAGGAAGCCCGCCAATCCCTCCGCTGCCACCAGGGCCGTGGGATGATCCGGACCGAGACCGGCCACATGGGTCCGGAGGGACTCCCGTTGGTAGGCCTCGGCCCCCTCCAGATCCCCCAGGGCTTCCCGGACGAGGGCCAGGCCGCCCAGTCCTTCGATCCGGGACGGATGATCCGGCCCCAGCACCCGTCCCTGGATCTCCAGGGAGGCCTCGAAGAGCCCCGCCGCCTCCCCGTGTCGTCCCAGGTGGTCGAAGAGGAGCCCTCCCAGGCGGGCCAGGGCCACCGCCGTGAGGGGGTGGTCGGGCCCCAGGTTCATCCGCCGGTGGTCCAGCGCCTCCCGGAGGAGGGCCTCCGCCTCGGGATATCGCGCCTGGCGCCGATGGACCGCGGCCAGGTTCACCAGGGCGTGGCCCGCCTCGGGCCCGTCCCCCAGGCCGTGGAGGCGGAGGTGATCCAGTTCCGCCTGGAAGTTCGACAGGGCCTCCTCCAGCCGGCCCATCCCGGTGTGGATGAAGCCCAGCAGGCTGAGGGCGGCGGCCTCTCCCCCGGGATCGGGAGGGTCGGTGGGCCCTCCCTCCTGGCGGGCCGCCTGGAGGGCCTGGAGGGCCAGCCCTTCGGCCCTGGTCAGGTTCCCCTCCTCACTCTCCAGATCGGCCAGGGCCCGCAGGGCCTGACCGGTGGCGGGGTGGTGCTCCCCCAGTTCCGTTCTTCGGAGCTCCACCGCCTCCTCCAGGAGGGGACGGGCCGCCCGGGCATCCCGGAGGGACATGTACGTCTCCCCGATCCCCAGGAGGACCCGGGCCCGGAGGAGCGGGTCGTCGGGGAGGGTTCCGAGCCGCCCCTCTCCCCGGGCCAGGAGCTCCTGGGCGGAGAGACGGTCCGCCGGGACCTCCCACGGGTCGGCGGCCCGGAAGAGGTCCAGGAGGTACCCCGCCACCGCGTCGGACCGGAGGGCGGCCGCCTCGGCCCGGTCCCGCTCCTGGCGGGCTTCCCGGGCCTGCCAGAGCGCCGCCCCCGACCCCGCCAGGATGGAGACCAGGACGACCCCCGCAGCCGCGCTCTCCAGGCGATGACGGCGAACGAACTTCCCCACGCGGTAGGCGACCCGGTCGGGCTGGGCCCGGACCGGGAGGCCCTGGAGGTGGCGGTCCACGTCCTCGGCCAACTGCTCCGCAGAGAGATATCGGCGCTCCGGCTCCTTCCGGAGGGCCATGGCCACGATCCGGTCCAGGTCACCGGAGAGGAGGCGCTGGAGGGCCCGGGGGGTGGTCCCGCGAAGCGCGGCCTCCGCACCGGTCCCCTGCATGGCCTGCGCACTGGGCCGGGGAGGCTCCTCCTCCAGGACCCGCCGCTCCAGCTCCTGGAAGGGGTCCTCCCCCTGGGAGAAGGGGCGCGACCCGCACAGGAGCTCGTGGAGGATGACCCCGAGCCCCCACACGTCGTTGGATACGGTGCCCGGCTCGCCCCGGATCTGCTCCGGGCTGGCGTACTCCGGAGTGAGGAGGCGCATCCCCGTCCGGGTGGAGGGAGCCCCCGCCCCGGCCAGCCCGATTCCCTCGGGGTCCAGGACCTTGGCGATCCCGAAGTCCAGGAGGCGGACCTCGCCGGCGGCGTTCACCAGGATGTTGGAGGGCTTGAGGTCCCGGTGCACCACGAGGCGGGTGTGGGCGTGGTGCACCGTCCGGGCCACGGTGAGGAAGAGGCGGAGGCGGTCGGTCACCTCGAGTCGGAGGCGGTCGCAGTGGGCCGTGAGGGGTTCCCCTTCCACGAACTCCATCACGAGATAGGGACGCCCGTCGTCGGCGAGTCCCCCGTCCAGCAGGCGCGCGATGTGGGGATGCTCCAGGGCGGCCAGGATCTGGCGCTCCGCTTCCAGCCGGCGGTGGAGCTCCTCGGGGTCGTGGTCCCCCCGGAGGAGCTTCAGGGCCACCCGCCTGCGGAACTGACCGTCGGACCGCTCCGCCAGGTAGACCACCGCCATCCCGCCCCGCCCCACCTCCCGAACGATCCGATAGGGTCCCAGGGGGCGGGGGGGCCGGGCCCGGGGAGGGGGCGGGAGGGCCTCCACCGGGAGGGGTCGATCCAGGATCCCGCCGGCCCGGGCATGGGAGGCCAGGAGCCGACGGACCTCCCGCACCAGTTCCGGATCGTCCCGGGCCCTGAGCTCCAGATGGGCCTCTTGCTCTTGGGCCCCGAGCCCCACCACCTCGTCGAACAGGGCCTCCACCCGGGCCCGCCGGGGGGCGGTCACGGGCCCTCTCCGTCCGGGTAGAGCCGCTGGTACAGCCACGCCCGGGCCTTGACCCAGTCCCGCCGGACCGTGCGTGCGGTGATGCCCAGGGCCGAGGCGATCTCCCCCTCCTCCATCCCCCCGAAGAAGCGGCACTCCACCACCTGCCGCTGGCGGGGATCCAGGTCCTCCAGCGCCTGCGCCAGATCCAGGAGGTCGTCCAGGTCCGTCTCCCCGCGGGCCAGCTCTTCGTGGAGGGTCACCGCCCCCCGTCCCCCGCCTCGGCGCTCCGCGTTCCGGGCCCGGGCATGGTCCACCAGGACCTGACCCATGGCCCGGGACGCCAGGGCCAGGAAGTGGGCGCGGTCCCGGGCCCGGAGTCCCCCGGGCCCGCGGAGCTTGAGCCACGCCTCGTGGACGAGTCCCGTGGGATTCAGAGTGTGCCCGGGCCGCTCCCTCCGGAGGCGGGCCTCCGCCACCCCCCGCAATCGCTCGTAGACCAGGGGGAGGAGGGCACCGAGGGCCTCCCCGTCCCCTTCTCCGGCGGCGTGCAGGAGCCGCGTCCACTCGCCGGGGGGATCCTCATCCATGGCGGGAAGGGTCAGCGCCGGAAGGCGTCCCAGAGGAGGAAGGCGCAGAGAAGGAGCACGAGCCCCATCTTGACCCACGCCTCGGCGAACATCAGGGGAAGCCCGCCGGCTCGAAGATGGCCACCCTCCCAACGAAGTCCAGGGTGAGGCGGAATTCGCGCAGGACGTCGCCCCCCAGGAGGAGGTCGGGAGTCGGCGTGCCGGCCCGGGGAGCGTCTTCCCCCCTGGCCTCCGGGGGCGTTCGGAGGACCCAGACCGATGGGATCTCCGTGGAAGCGACGGTGAGGCCCCGGACCTCCAGGAGCGGTTCCCCGGTCCCCACCTCCCCGTCCTCCACCACCCGCCACTCCGGGTGCCGGGCGCGGAGGGCGTCGAAGGACGCCGCCGGCATCCGGGAGATGGCCCGGCGGCCGGGCCGCAAGTCCCCCAGGGCGGCCACCGCCTGGGAGGTGAGCTCGGCCCCCGCCGCGGTGTGGATGGCCGCCACCCGGGATTCTCCGGCCAGGCTCACCGGAATGCGGGGGGCCTCGGGCGCCCCCTCTCCTTCCCCGCCCTCCAGGAACTCCACCCGCTCCCCGGGTCCATGGAGGGGAAGCTCCCCGGGCTCCCGGAGAACCAGCGCCCGCCCCGGATAGTCCAGGGTCCAGGTTCGTCCCTCCAGCCAATCCCGCCCCAGGATGCCGTCGGCCCCACCCCACGACCCGGCCTCGTTCCGCACGGGGATGGCCCCCTCCCGGCCCTCCAGGCCGACCAGGGGAGGGAGTGGGTCCCCGGACCGGAACGCCGGAAGGGGAACGGGCGCGCCCCCCTCCGAACCCGGGGTCCCCAAGCGGCGCGCCCCATCGGGGTTCAGGGCCGAGGGTGCTCCGGAATCCAGGTACAGGCGGAGGGTGAGCCCCTCCAGGGTGGTGGGCTCCACCACGAGGTGGAGGTCCTCGAGGGATACCGGGAGGAGCGTCTCGGGAGCCTGGGCCGAGAGGCCCGTCGGCAGGCCCGACGACCAGCCCGGGCCCACCAGGAGAGCCGCGGCGAGGCCCATGGGAACCGCGAGGATGCGGCCGCTTCCCCGCCCGCCCCACCGCCTACCCCCGGGGGATCCGGGACACCCTGGACCGGTCATCGGCGAACGGGGGCCGCTGCCCGGGCCTCCATGGCGAGGGCCGCCTGCCGGGCCCGAAGCACGAGGAAGAGGACGAGGAGGGCCAGCAGGTCGAAGGTGAAGGGCCGCACCAGGACCGACCCGACGACGCCCAGCGCCGACACGCCCACGAGGGCGTTGGCCGCCCGCACACTTCCCTCCCGGAGGCGGAACCCCATCCCCAGGGCCACGCCGCAGAGGAGAAGGAGTCCCGCCACGACCACCGTTCCTGCGCTTCCGCGGAACCAGAGATAGAAGGTGGCCACCAGTCCGGCCCCGCCGAAGAGCATGGCCGCCTGGAACCCCCGTTCCAGCCGGCGCTCGTCCCGGCGTTCGTCGAACACTCCCATGGCGCCTCCGGTCGTGGGGGATCTCGGCCGGGAACCTTTCCCACCCCGCAAGGGAAGATCTAATGGACGGAGCCGCCCTCCGCCAGCCGCTCGCCACCCGTCATTCCGCGTCCCCCTTCCCCTCCCGCGGTGACCTGGGAGGGGGCCTCCCCCACCCCGCGCTCCCGGGGCGTGACCCCGGACCTCCGTGGGTCAGCCCGGACCCGCCTGCGCTGGCCCGCATCTTGAAGGGGACGGCGGATGGAGCGGCACGCCCCCGTGGTCGACGACCGGGGTGAGGGGGCACCGCGCCTCCGGGGATTGCGGGGACTCCCGGAGCCGGAGGGGACCGCCGACGGACCCGATGGACCGTCCGGTTTCCCCTCCGGCCGGAGGGGGAGACGTGTTGCGGGGGTGTAGCGGTAAAAGGGTGATCCTGATGTCTTCATGCTGCAACCGGCAGCGGTCCACCCCACGGGCGGGCCCGAAAACGGAGCCGAATCGATGACGCCATTCGCGGCGGCGCTGGAACGCGAACAACGCTACGTGGCCCTCGTGGGGGAGCCCGACGAGTGGGTCCTGCGGACCCTGACCTCCATCCTGGGCCCCAACGGCTTCGAGATCCTCCAGGCCCGTTCGGGTCAGGAGGTGGTGGATCAGGCCTCCGCGCTCCGGCCCGATGTGGTCCTCCTGAGCCACTCCCTGACGGACATCCCCCCCCGGGAGCTCCTGGGACGGCTCCGGGACCTTCCGGAGTTCTCCTCGGTGACGCCCGTGTTCATCACGGCGACCCGCCCCCTGGGCGAGGAAGCGAGGATCGAGCATCTCCAGGCCGGGGCCTGGGACACCCTGCGACTCCCCACCAACGCCGAGGAGCTGGTCCTGCGCCTGCGCCGCTGCGCGGAAGCCAAGACCCGGGCCGACGTGGTGCAGGGCGAGGGAATCCTGGACGCCCAGACGGGCCTCTACACCTTCCAGGGGATCCTGCGCAGGACCGAGGAGGAGGCCACCGAGGCCCGGCGCCACAAGCGTCCCCTGGGGTGCGTCATGCTGGGGCCGGATCGCACCGTGTCCGCCCTCATCGACGACCACGCCGAGGTCAGGGCGTCGCGGGAGCTGGAGCGGAAGGTGGCGGACTTCCTCCGCAGCGCCAGCCGCCGTTCGGACATCCTGGGGCGGCTCACCCCGTCGGAGTTCATCGTGGTGGCGCCGGACACCGATGAGGGGGGCGTCGTGACCCTGGCCGGCCGGCTCCTCTCGGGGATGGAGGAGCTGACCCTGGAGGCGGAGCGCCGGGGACGACAGCCCATCACCATGTGCGCCGGACTCTTCTCCGTCTCCACCGCCATGGAGGCGCCCGTGGAGCCCATGGAGGTCCTGAGCCGGGCCACCCTGGCGCTCCGGCGCTCCCAGGCGGCGGAGGAGGGTCGGGAGCGGATGGTCCGATGGAGCCTCACCCTCAACGATCTCCCGGGAGCGAACTCCAGGGTCCTCCCCCACCTGAACTGAGTTTCGGGGCCTGGCGAGGGGCGCTCCCCCGGCCTTCGGGCCGGGATCCCGAGGTCCGGGATCGAAGTCCCTTCCCTTCTGGAAACATCCGTTGTACTCTACCCCCTTGAGGTGTTGCACAGGCACAGCACTCTGTCCAGCCGGGGCCTCCCGCAGCTGACGGGTGACGGAGAACGGGGAGGGGGGTGTTGATGGAACACAGCAGATCGGGCGAGGGGACGCCGCCCGTCCCGGGAGGGGGAGGGAACGGGATGGGGGGCGAGGGGGGGGGCTTCGGCGCCAACCGGGACCTGGCTTCGTCCATCCAGGTGCTCATCGTGGACGACGAGCGCACCGTCCGGGAGAGCTGCGCCGGCCTGCTGCGCCAGGCCGGTTACCAGGTCACCACCGCCGGAAAGGGGGAGGAGGGTCTCCACCTCGTCCGTCAGCGACCCTTCCACATCGCCCTGCTGGACCTCTACATGCCCGGTGTGGGCGGGATGGAGCTCCTGGCGGAGATCCGGGAGCGCTCCCCCGACACCCTGGTCATCGTCATGACCGGGAAGCCCTCGGTGGAGTCCAGCATCGAGAGTCTCCGGGCCGGGGCGTGGGACTACCTCTCCAAGCCCTTCTCCGCCACCCAGCTCAACATCCTCATCGGCCGCGCCAGTCACACCATCTCGGTGGCCCGTGAGACCGGTGACGGCCAGGAAGCCATCCCGAGCAAGGGAAGGGGGAAGACGGGAGGAGTGGTGGTCCTGGGCGACCATCCCGCCTTCAGGAAGGCCATCGACCTGGCCAAGCGGGTGGCCCCCACCGACGCCTCGGTCTTCATCACCGGCGACAGCGGGACGGGAAAGGAGATGGTGGCGCAGCTCATCCATCACCTCTCCCGTCGGAGCTCACGGGAGCTCGTGGCGCTGAACTGCGCGGCCCTCCCCGAGGGACTCCTGGAATCCGAGATGTTCGGCCACGCCAAGGGGGCCTTCACCGGGGCCGTCCAGGACAAGCCCGGGTTGCTGGAGGCCGCCAACGGTGGAACCCTCTTCCTGGACGAGCTCACGGAGATGTCCCTGGCCATCCAGGCCAAGCTCCTCCGTGCCATCCAGGACGGCGTGGTCCGGCGGGTGGGGAGCACCTCCACCTCCTCCCTGGTGAACGTGCGGTTCATCGCCGCCACGAACCGGGACCCCCATGAAGCCATGCGGGAGGGGGTTCTCCGGAAGGACCTCTACTACCGGCTGCGGGTGGTCCCCATCCACCTGCCCCGCCTGAGGGAGCGCCCCACCGACATCCCCATCCTGGCCCAGCACTTCCTGGTGGAGTTCTGGAAGAAGCACCGGAACAACGACCTCACCACCGTCCCCGTCCTCACCTCCGCCACCATCGAGGCCCTGCAGCGACGGCCCTGGCTCGGGAACGTGCGGGAGCTGCAGAATGTGATGGAGCACGCGGTGGTCCTCCTGGAGCCCGGGGTGGAGGTGCACCCCGAGGATGTGCCCTCCATGGAGGGACCCGACGGCGAGGTGGAGACGGGCGGAGGGTCGGTGGGCACCGGAATCCCCGATGCCCTCCTGGAGGCCCCCTACCACGAGGCCCGGGACCAGGTGATGTCCGACTTCGAGCGGACCTACCTCACCGAGATCATCCGGCGGGCCGATGGCAACATGTCCCAGGCCGCCCGCATCGCGGGGGTGGATCGCACCACGCTGTACCGCCTGATGCAGAAGCACCTCGTATCCCGGGAAGAGCTCCTTGAGGACTGAGTTGCTGGAGGACCCGGGCCTTCCGCAGGAGGGGGGGGCGCTGGGCGACGCCCTCCAACGTGCGGCGACCCGGGCCCGGGAACGCTGGTGCCGGGAGTTTCCCGACGCCGTGGAGGAGGGGGAGCTCCGGAGTTCGTTGATGCGCCTGGCGGAAGCCCTGTCCCGCCCGGGGAACGCCAGGGATGGGGAGCTCCGGAGCGAGGATCCGGCGCTGGTGGTGGTCCGGCGCCGGCTCCTGGAGCGACTCCGGGGGGAGTTCGTTCGGGAACTGTCGCGGACTCCCCGCACCCCTGCCACCGCCCGGGCGGGGCTGGACCTGCTGGTGCGCTTCGAGGAAGTGGCGGAGGCGCTGGAGCCCGACTGGGAGAACCGGATGTCCGTCGCCCTGGCGGGTCCCGAGGCACGCGACTTGCTCGCTGAGGTAGGGCACGACCTCCGGTCCCCGCTCACCTCCGTTCTCTTCCTGTCCGATGCCCTCCGGACCGGGCAGAGCGGTGAGGTGAACGAGCATCAGGCGAAGCAGCTGGCCCTCATCTATTCGGCGTCCCTTACCATGCTGGCCATGGTGAACGACTTCATCGATCTGGGGGCCCGCGGTCAGAAGTACGGCGACGCGAAACCGGTGGAGTTCTCGGTGGAGGACGTGGTGGAGTCGGTTCGACGCACGGTGCAGCCCATGGCGGACGAGCGGGAGCTGGAGCTCCGGGTCGAGTGGGCCCACGCCCATGGGTTCCGACGCGGTCATCCCATCGCCCTCTCCCGGGTCCTCCTGAACCTGCTCACCAACGCGGTCAAGTTCTGCGATGAAGGACAGGTACGGCTCTCCATCGGGCCGGAGGGACCGGGACTCCTCCACTTCTCGGTGGAGGATACGGGGCCGGGCCTTCCCGAGGGAGGCGAGGAGGCACCCTACCGGCCCTTTGTGCCCACGGCGGACCGGGGGGGCTACCGGTTCTCCTCGTCGGGACTGGGACTGACCATCGTGCGGAAGCTCCTTCGAGGGATGGGATCCGAGTTGACGGTGGAGAGCCGGCCGAACGAGGGCACCCGGTTCAGCTTCGTGGTGGATCTGCCGGAAACGCACATACGGGGGGATGAGGGATGAGCCAGAGCGAGGGGGGGCCGCTGATA
>JBJHCB010000044.1:8793-12246 GCA_050485805.1 Gemmatimonadota bacterium
CTCCCCCTCCGCGCCCGCCCCCCCGCCCCCGCCCCGCCCGCCGGCCCCCCCCCGCCCCAGAGTGAGCCTGGACCGCGGATCCTCGTGGTGGAGGACGACGCCAATGTGCGGGGCTTCATGGTGCGCACGCTCCAGCGCTCCGGGTACCGATGTCTCGTGGCCGGGAGCGCCGAGGAAGCCCTCCAGGTCTCCAGCGAGGTGGAGGAGCCCATCGACATCCTGGTGCTGGACATCATGCTCCCCGATTCATGGGGCACCCGACTGGTGCAGGACATCCAGGCCCAGCACCCCTTCGCCCGGGTCATCCTGACCTCGGGGCACACCGCTGACGACCCGGTGCTGGCGGCAGGGGTGCAGGCGCGGGACCCCGGGATCCCCTTCCTGCACAAACCCTTCACGCCCGAAGAGCTGGCGGGGACCGTGGAGTCGCTGCTGGAGCGGAGGAGTCAGGAGACCTGACGGCCGAGCCGGGGGGAGGAGGGGCCTATCGGACGGAGCGGGGGAATCGGTTGTTCACCACGTTGGCGAAGGAGGACCCCCACCGGTAGTTCACTCCCACCGAGGCCTGGTAGTCGTATCCGGTGGGAAGGCTCGCCCGCCCCAGGAGGATGTCCTCATCGGAGAGGGAGGTGGCGGGGAGGTAGAGCTGGTCGTTCACCAGCGAGGCCGATCCGGAGAGGTTCAACTCCAGGCCCCGGACGATCCGGTAGCTCAGGTCCCCGCTGAATCCCATGGAATACAGGGACGCGTCGTGGAGGTACTGGGCGGTCTCGAAGCCCAACCCCGCGTTCCCCCACTCCTCCCGGGCCCGGTACTGGAGGGCGATGCGGTGCTGCGGGACCATCTCATCGGAGACCCCGTAGATGGTCTCCTCCCGGTAGTTGGAGTACTCCATCCCTGCGGCGTAGTGGGCGATGAGCTGCCGCCGGGTGGCCTGCATGTAGGGGAAGTAGTTCCACTCCACCGCAGGGGCCAGGTTCAACCGCACCCGCTGGTTGTTCTGCACCGAGTTCCCCGCCCCGGCATCGAAGCCCACCGACACCCGGTCGGACACGGACCGGACCATGAGGGCGTTTGTTCGCCAGGAGTCCCGGTCGTTGTGTACGATCCGCCCGTCAGAGAGCTCGATGCGCTCCCGCCGGAGGTTCGCCCAGAGGGAGAGATTCACCTTCCAGTTCTCCGTGACCCGGTCCGCCCCTCCCGAGGGATTGAACCGCCAGTCCGACTTCCGCTCCTCCACGTTCATGTCCCCGGACAGGCCGAAGCGGAAGGTCCAGTAGTTCCATGGATCATAGTAGGCCGGCGCGCCGGCCCCCCCGGAGGCCTCGATGTCCCCCCCCTGTTCGCCGTTGGGGAGGCCGGTGTATCCCACCTGGAAATGGCGGCCCTGGCCCGTCTGGATCGCGAACCGGAGGAGACCCAGCTCCAGGGTCCGGGTGAGCCCATCCACCACCTCCGCCCCCACATCGGTCCCCAGGGACGTGTAGGTGAGGGCATCCCGGAGGGAGGTCAGGTCCCGGAGGCCGATGAAGTCCAGGCTGTACTGGCGACCGCCTGCTCCGGCCTGCACCGAGGTGAAGACCACATGGACATCGGCATCCGCCCGGTCCCGGACCCAGGAGACGAAGGGGATCTCGGTGCGGAAGTGGTCGAAGTCGCAATTCGGGCCGCCCTGGCAGTCCAGGAAGACCCGGGGCTTGGTCTCCGCCGTGACCCGGCTCACGGACCCGAGTTGCGCCTCCACCGCGACCGGCACCGCCAGGAGGAGGAGCAAGGGAAGGAGGAGGAATGCCCCACGGAGTGGAAGGAGACCTCGGAACACCCGGGAGGTGGGAACGGACGGCGATGGGCGCCGGGTACCGACCCTGGTCCGTGCTCCGCTCACGCTCCCTCCGGTCTCCGGGTGTTCGATGGGTAAGGCGCCTGTGAGTGTCCTCCACCCCTTTGTGAGTGTCCTCCACCCTTTGAGGACACCCGCCCCGCCGGAACCGTTGGCCGAGGGCCGGTGGGTCGGGGAGGGGGCAGCTCCCTCTCCCCGCTCCCGGCCCGTGAGGCACCCGCAAGGAAAGTGCCTCCGGCTCCCTCCCGGTGACGGGGGTCCCATGGCGGAACCGGCCGGACGCCCGACCGGCCCTCCCCAGTCAGGGGCGCGGGGGGGAAACATATGATCCCCACCCCGGCCCCGCCACCCACACCGGGACGGATCAGGGGATGGAGCCCACGGGTTCCGGCTCGGGCTCCGGGGACCGCTCCCCGTCGGACCTCCGCCCCTCCCTTCCCCCGTTTCCGCCGGATCCCGTAGTCGGGGCGGCTCCCGGGCGCCGGGGGTCGCCGGGTCCTTGCCCCGACACCCCGGCGTCTTCGCCCACGTAGAGGCGTCGGAAGAGGTCCGATGCATCATCCACCAGGGAGTACATGACCGGGACCACGATGAGGGTGAGGAAGGTGGCGAAGATGATCCCCACGATGACGGCAATGGCCATGGGGCTCCACCACGCCGCCTGCTCCCCCCCCCAGTAGAAGTCGGGGGAGAGGGACCGGTAGAGCCCGAAGAAGTCGAAGTTGAGCCCGATGGCCAGGGGGACGAGGCCCAGGGCGGTGGTGATGGCCGTGAGGAGGACGGGGCGGAGCCGGGTCATCCCTCCCTGCACCAGCGCCTCACGGCGGTTCATCCCGTCCCGCTCCCTCAGGATATCGATGTAGTCGATGAGGACGATGGCGTTGTTCACCACGATCCCGGCCAGGGAGATGATCCCCACCCCGGTCATGATGATGACGAAGGGCATGTTGAACACCATGAGCCCCAGGAGGACCCCCACGGTGGACATGATCACCGAGGTGAGGATGATGACGGGCTTCACCACCGAGTTGAACTGGCTGATGAGGATGAAGGCGATGAGGAGGAGGGCGATCCCGAAGGCCATGGAGAGGAAGGCCTGGGCCTCGTTCTGGTCGTCCAGCTGCCCCGTGTAGCGGAGCTGGTAGCCCGGGGGAAGCCCCGCGGCCGCGAAGTCCGCCAGGGTGGCCTGCACCTCCCCCAGCACCGCGTTCTGGTTGAATCCCGCCCGTACCTCCGAGGAGATGGTGGCCACCCGGTCCATGTCCTTCCTCCGGATGGACCCCAGCCCCTCCCCCACCTCCCACTCCGCCACGGAGAGGAGAGGCACCTGGGCACCCCCGTCCGCCACCACCACCAGCTCCTGAAGGGCGGAGAGCTCGTTCCGGAAGGGCTCCGCCAGGCGAACCACGATGTCGAACTCGTCGTTCCCGGTGCGGTACTTCGCCGCCTCCACCCCCTGGATGGCCGCCCGGATGGCCCGACCCACCTCGGAGGTGGACAGGCCGTAGAGGGCCGCCCGCTCCCGGTCCACGTGGACGGAAAGCTCCGGACGGGCCTCGTCCAGGTCGCTCTGGAGTCCCACCAGGCGCTCCGCCACGGGGGCGGCCCGGAGA